>CAYUME010000878.1:0-2324 GCA_964445475.1 uncultured Planctomycetia bacterium | reverse complement strand
CCTCTACGGCAAGGCGCCCGCCGGCTCCATCACGCCGCCCGATCTCCGGAAGGCCGCCTACGCGGGCGACGCGAAGGACACGATCGTCCTGGAGTTCGACCAGCCGGTCGTCTGGAAGGATTCGCTGGCCGGCCAGTTCTACCTCGACGGGGCGAAGGACAAGGTCAAATCGGGTGCCGTGACCGCGTCGGGAACCCAGGTCGCGCTCCTGCTGAAGGAGCCCTCGTCGGCCCGGACGATCACCTACCTCAAGGACGTCGCCTGGAGCCAGGACACGCTGCTGGTCGGCGCCAACGGGATCGCCGCCCTCACCTTCTGCGAGGTCCCCCTCCTCCCGGAATAGCCTTCGCGATGGACCGGGAACAGGAACTCCTGATGCACATCTCTAAACCAGGAGGCACCGGATGAAAGCGCTCAACGGGATTCACGCCGGGTTCGCCGGGATGGCGTTGGCCGCGCTGACGAGCCTGTCCGCCTGGGGGGCGGAGGCCCCGCCCGATCTCACGAAAGGCGAGACGAAGGGCGTGAACCGCAAGCTGACCTACAACCTGGGCGCCACCGGGCTTCGCGGGTGGATCTATACCAAGCCGGAGACCCACTTCGACGGTCTCCAGGGCCGGACCACGGCGCGCAGCCGGCAGATCCTCGTCACGCACGTCGGGGCCAAGTCGCCGGCGGACGGCGTGATGCAGGTGGACGACGTGATCCTGGGCGTTGGCGGAAAGCCGTTCGCCGACGACGCCCGCAAGGGCATCGCGGTTGCGATTCAGGAAGCCGAGAAGGAAGCCAACGACGGCGTCCTGAAGCTGACCCGCTGGCGCGCGGGCAAGACCGAGGAGGTGCAGCTCAAGCTGCGCGTGATGGGGACCTACAGCAACACGGCGCCCTATGACTGCCCGAAGTCGAAGCGCATACTGGACGAGGCCTGCAAGGCGCTCGAGAACGAACGGCTGGAGCCGAACTGGCACGGGGCGATCAGCGGGCTCGCGCTCCTGGCGACCGGGAACCCCGCCCATCTCCCCAAGGCGCAGGCGCTGGCCCGCGAGATCAGCCCTTCGTTCTTGCGGGGCGATTTGGGCGGCGGTGTCACCAGCATGTCGACGTGGGACTGGGGATACAAGGCCCTGTTCCTCAGCGAGTACTATCTCCTCACCAAGGACACGCAGGTGGAGACGGCCGTCAAGAAGGTCGCCGGATTGCTGGCCCGGGGACAGAGCCTGTACGGGACGTTCGGGCACGGCCCCGCCGAGCCGGCGCCCGACGGCGGGCTCCACGGCTCGATCCCGCCCTACGGCCCGGTGAACGAGGCGGGGCTGCCGGCGAACCTGGCGATCCTGGTGGGCAAGAAGTGCGGCGTGAAGGATCCCGAGGTCGACGCGGCCGTCGAGCGGGCCCTGGGGTTCTTCGGCTACTACGTGGACAAGGGCGCCATCCCCTACGGCGAGCACGCACCGTGGCCCTACCACGAGAACAACGGGAAGAACTCGATGTGCGCCGTGATGTTTGCGCTTCAGCCGGGCCAGCTCAAGGCCGCGCAGTTCTTCGCGAAGACGGCCGTGGCCGGCTACCGCAGCCGCGAGTGCGGCCACACCGGCCAGGGCTTCAGTTATCTCTGGGGCGCGCTGGGCGCCAACGCGGGCGGGCCGGCCGCGGCCGCGGCGTTCGTCAAGGAAGCCTCGTGGCACCTCGACCTCGTCCGCCGCTGCAACGGGACCTTCACCTACGACGGCGACGAGCAGTACGGCCCCGGCCGGACGGACGACAACACCTACTACGGCAAGAGCAGCTATGACGGCCTGAGCCCGAACGCCACGTACGTCCTCACGTACGCGCTGCCCCTGAAGAAGCTCCTCATCACCGGCCGCGACGCGAAGGAGACGAGCTGGCTGAGCCGGAAAGAGGTGGCCGACGCCGTCGCGTCCGGTCGGTTCGACACGGACCGGAAACAGAAGAGCGCGCCGGAGCTGGTGGCGGCGTTCGGCGACTGGTCGCCGATCGTCCGCAGCTGGGCGGCGGAGGAACTGGCCCGTCGTCCCGAGGCCAAGGGGATGGTAACCCAGCTGGTCACCCTGGCCGGCGGCAGCGACGTGCACGTCGCCCAGGGCGCCTGCGAGGCGCTCGGGCTGCTCAAGAGCGCCGAAGCACTTCCCGTCCTGGTCCGGCTGCTCTCCCACGACAACCGCTGGCTGCGGTACCAGGCGGCGAACGCCATCCAGAAGATGGGCGACGCGGCGCGGCCCGTTCTCAACGATCTGCTCAAGGCGCTGGTGACGACCGCCGCGCCCCTCCAGCCGATCGACTGGGCCGATCCCGTCCAGATCGCC
>CAYUME010000877.1:0-2324 GCA_964445475.1 uncultured Planctomycetia bacterium | reverse complement strand
GGGGCGCCTCGACCTGCAAGGGCGACACGGTCTTCCTCTTTGTCATGAAATGGCCCGAGGAGGGGCCCCTCCGGCTCCCCGCGATTCCCGTCAAGATGCTCGCCCACAAGACGAAGAGCGGCGGGGCGGCGGCCGTCGAACAGACCGCCGAGGGCCTCGCGATCTCCCTCCCCGCCGCCGACCGTGACCCCGTCGCCAGCGTGATCGAACTGACGGTCGAGGGGAAGGCCTTCGACCTCCCGCCCGTCGCCTTGACGTCCAGCGGCGAGTCCCTCGCGGCCGGCAAGAAGGCGAAGGCCTCCAACGTCTTCCAGAACCAGGGCGGCTACGCCGCGGGGAAGGCCTTCGACGGCGACGCCGAGAGCCGGTGGGCCACCGACGCGGGGACGAAGGAGGCCTGGATCGAGGTCGACCTCGGCGCGGACGCGACCTTTGACCGCGTCCGGATCGACGAGGCCATCGCGGGCCGCGTCCGGAAGTTCGAGCTGCAGGTCAAGGAGGGCGACACCTGGAAGACGGTGCTGTCGGGCACGACGATCGGGGAGAACTTCGAGAAGCGGCTCGACCCCGTCGCGGCCCGCCACGTGCGCCTCGCCATCCTCGAGGCGAGCGACGGCCCGACGATCAACGAGATCGAGCTCTTTGCGCCCAAGGGGAAATGACCGGGGGAGGACGTCCATGAAACCCACGCACCTCGCGACCGCCCTGCTCACCCTGACAGCAGTCGCGGCCTGCGGCTCCGCTCCCGACGCCGCGCCGGCCCCGACGGAAGCGGTCCCCGAGCCGGTCGCGGCGTGGCGCGACCTCCGCTTCGGGATGTTCATCCACTGGGGGCCCGTCGCGATCAAGGGCACCGAGATCGGCTGGTCCCGCGGCGCCCAGGTCCCCCCGGACGTGTATGACGGGCTTTACACGCAGTTCAATCCCGTGCAGTTCGACGCCGACGCCTGGGCGAAAACCGCCGCCGACGCCGGCATGAAGTACCTGGTCATCACCTCCAAACACCACGACGGCTTCTGCCTCTGGCCGTCGAAGGTCACCGACTACCACATCGGGAACTCGCCCTTCCGGCGCGACGTCCTGAAGGAACTCGCCGCCGCCTGCAAGCGGCACGGCGTCCGGTTCGGCACCTACTACTCGATCTGCGACTGGCGCCACCCCGACTACCCCCTCGGCAGCCCCGGCGGCCGGACGAAGAAGGCGCAGTCCGACATGCCCCGCTACGTCGCGTACCTCAAGGCCCAGACGCGCGAGCTGATCGAGCACTACGGCCCGCTCGTCACGATGTGGTTCGACGGCGAGTGGGAGCAGCCGTGGACCCGCGAGATGGGCAACGACCTCTACGCCTACCTGAAGAAGCTCCAGCCGGATCTCACCGTCAACAACCGCGTCAGCAAGGGGCGCCAGGGCATGGAGGGGGTGACGAAGGACGCCCACCTCAACGCCGGCGACTACGACACCCCCGAGCAGAAGGTCGGCGGGTTCAACCGCGCGCGGCCGTGGGAGACCTGCATGACCATCTGCAACCAGTGGGCGTGGAAGCCGAACGACGGGATGAAGTCCCGCGAGGAGTGCCTCCGGACGCTCCTCCGCACCGTCGGCGGCGACGGCAACCTGCTCTTCAACGTCGGGCCGATGCCCGACGGCCGGATCGAGCCGCGCCAGGTCGAGCGCCTGAACGAGATGGGCGCGTGGCTGACGAAGCACGGCGAGGGCGTCTACGGCGCCCGCGGCGGCCCCTTCAAGCCCGGCCGATGGGGCGCCTCGACCTGCAAGGGAGACCGGGTCTTCCTTTATGTCATGGATTGGCCCGCCGAGGGGCCGCTCCGGCTCCCCGCGATTCCCGTCAAGATGCTCGCCCACACGACGAAGAGCGGCGGGGCGGCGGCCGTGGAGCAGACCGCCGAGGGGCTCGAAGTCTCCCTCCCCCCCGCCGACCGCGATCCTGTCGCCAGCGTGATCGAGCTGACGGTCGAGGGGAAGGCCTTCGACATCCCGCCCGCCGCCGTCGGCGCAGCCGGCGCCTCCCTCGCCTCGCAGAAGCCCGCGAAGGCCTCCAACGTCTACCAGAACAGCGGGGAGTTCGGCCCGGACAAGGCGGTGGACGGCGATCCCGAGTCGCGGTGGGCGACCGACGCGGGGACGCAGTCGGCCTGGCTCGAGGTGGACCTCGGCCGGCCGGTCCCGGTCGGCCGCGTCGCCATCGACGAGTGCGTGGATTTCGGCCAGCGCGTCCGGCGGTTCGAGGTGCAGGTGAAGGAGGGCGACGCCTGGAAGGCGGTCCTGGCGGGAGAGACGGTAACTCTGATTGCCCGGGTGGATCC
>CAYUME010000876.1:0-2333 GCA_964445475.1 uncultured Planctomycetia bacterium | reverse complement strand
CATCCACCTCCATGACGATCATGCCGCCGAGGCCGGCGGCCTTCATGGCCTCCAGATCGGCGGTCATGCCTTCGCGATTCAGGTTGCCGTCCATCCAGAACCAGTAGACCCAAGGGCGGGCGGAGTCGGGCGGATCGGCGAACGACCGGGCCAGGTCCTCGGCCCGCGCGACGCACGGCGGGCCGGCGGCCGCCAGGGCCAGGGCCGCAAGCGAAAGGCCGGCGCGACGCAGGAGAGAGCGTTCCATGCCGCAGGCCCCGTTCCGAGGCCCCTCCGGACTCATTCCGCCGCCATCAGACGCACCGGCCCCAGCAGCCCCGACGCGACCGGCTTCCACTCCTTGCGGATCGCGATGTTGGTCTTCGTGAGCCGCTCCGCGGCCGGCCGGTCGCGGTCGCCGACCAGGCGGTTGCGCCAGGAGTTCGTCACCTCGACCTCGAGCGCGTTGCCCGACGGCTTCACCGCCTTCGTGACGTCCACGCGGAAGGGCGGGCACCAGACGACGCCCAGGTCCTGCCCGTTCAGCCGCACGCGCGCGATGCCCGTGTCCTTCACCTCGCCGAGGTCCAGCGCCAGGCGCACGCCGGCGGAGACCGCCCCCTTCAGGTCGAACGTCGCCCGGTAGACGGCCGTCCCGGAATAGAACCGGATGCCCTCCTCCGGCCGCTCGGTCCAGCTCACGAGCGTGTCGAAGCGCGCCGAGGCGGGACCGCCCCATGTCGGGTCGAATCGGACCTCCCAGGGCCCGGCAACCGCCTGCGCCTCCCGCCACGTCGCGACGTTCGGCCCGTCCCGGCGGCCCCCCGCCACCGGCTTCCGGAGGACGACGAAGAGGCTGCCGTGCGGCGGCAGCGCGAGCGGCAGCGCCGTCACGCCGTCCTCTGACGCGAACGTCGTCGCGTCGCGGATCGAGCCGTCGACGGCGTCCCACAGCTCGGGCTGCCGGCCCGCGACGCGCAGCCGGCACGCGAGGCGCTCTTCGCGCGGCCTCTGGTTGCAGACGAAATAGACGTCCGCGTCGCCGACCGTGTAGTGGATCCAGTCCAGCTCCGCGTTCTCGGCCGTATCGGCGAACGCGCAGTCCGGCTTCAGGCCGTCCGCCAGGAGGGCCTCGCGGGCCGTCATCCCCCACAGCACCCGCCCCGCGCCGGTCTTCCGGCTGTCCTTCGCCGCCGGCTCCCCTTCGCCCCAGAGCGCGTCGGACAGGCGCTTGAGCTCCGCCGCGCCTTCGGCGCCGCCCTCCAGGCTGACCGCGCGGAGCGGCTTGGGGCCCAGCACCGTCGCGCCGGCCGTCACGAGCCGATGCAACGCACGCAGCGCCTTCAGCGAGAGCACCCGGTGGTCGGGCAGCGCCAGCAGCCGGTACCGCGTCCCGCTCGGCAGCGCCAGCCGGCCGTCCACCGTCGACAGCGCCGGCAACAGCTCCTCGTTAATCACGTCGTAGTCGAAGCCCGGCAGGGCCCCGGCCGGGTCGTCGCCCTTGCGGCGCGCGATGTTGGGGACGTGATCGCCGTAGTAGTAGAGGACGTCCGCGACGAAGCGGCCCTGCTGGGCCAGGAACTGGCAGCGGGCAAGGTAGCGGGCGAAGGCCCCGGCGTACGGCCACCAGGTGACGTTCGGGTTGAAGTGCGTCCCGGCGAAGTATTCCTGTCCCGGCCACCCCATCTCCCTCGGCGAGCAGGTGAAGGTGTGGACGAAGGCGAGGTTCAGCCCGTCGCAGACCTCGTGGTCGAAGGTGGGCTTCTGGGAGGCCCAGAGGACGTCCTCCCAGTGCGGGCCGATCGAGGTGAAGATCTCGGCGCCGACGAGGCGCTTGCCGTAGACGTGCGCGGCGGAGGCGGCCTGCTTGACGAAGAAGCGCGCCGGGGGCGTCGGGCGGTGCGGCGACGGGACCCACGCCTCGCTCATCATCAGCTCGCCGCGGCCGTAGTTCTTCAGGCCGTCCAGCGGCCCGGCGTGCGGGCCGGCCGACTCGGGGTGGATCGCCAGGCCGTGGTCGCGGGCCAGCGCCGCGAAGAGCGCATAGTTGTGATCCGCCACGCAGTCGGAGATCGTCTTGCGGAAGTCGGCCAGGAAGGCGTTCGACGCGTCGCGGCTCTCGACGAGGCACCCGGCGATCACCGGCAGCCAGGGGAGGGGGTCGTAGCCGCGCCGCTCCCGGAAGGCGCGCTCGAAGCCCTCCGTCCAGTTCATGCCGCCGCACTCCCAGCTGTCGGTGTGCAGGTAGCGGAGGGTCTTTCCGGTCAGCGGCCCGATCGCGGCGAGGAGCGGTTCGAGGTTCCGGTCCCAGTAGGCGCGGAAGGCGTTCTCGCTCATGTAGTCGAGCACCCGGC
>CAYUME010000875.1:0-2336 GCA_964445475.1 uncultured Planctomycetia bacterium | reverse complement strand
GCGACGCCCAGGCCGAGCGCCACTGGATCCCCGGCGGCGCCCTCTGCCTCCTCGAGCAGAAGGGCCTCTACGGCGAGGTCACCGCGCTCGTCGACGACCCCCAAGGCATCATCCGCAACCCCGACGTCTCCTTCGACGGCCGGAAGATCCTCTTCGCCTGGAAGAAGGACGACCGGAAGGACGACTACCACCTCTACGAGTACGACGTCGCCGCGAAACGGACGCGCCCGCTCACCGACGGCCTCGGCTACGCCGACTACGAGGGAAGCTACCTCCCCACCGGCGACATCGTCTTCAGCTCCACCCGCTGCGTCCAGATCGTCGACTGCTGGTGGACGGAGGTCTCCAACCTCTACACCTGCGACAAGGACGGGAAGAACTTCCGCCGGCTGGGCTTCGACCAGGTCCACACCAACTTCCCGACGGTGACCGACGACGGGCGGATCCTCTTCACGCGCTGGGAATACAACGACCGCGGCCAGCTCTTCCCGCAGCCCCTCTTCCAGATGTACCTCGACGGCACGGCGCAGACCGAATGCTACGGGAACAACTCCTGGTTCCCCACCACGATCATCCACGCGCGCCTGGTCCCGGGCACGCAGCAGATCCTGGGCATCGCCACCGGGCACCACAGCGACCAGAGCGGCAAGCTGATCCTGCTCGACCCCGGCAAGGGCCGCCAGGAGAACCAGGGCGCCCAGCTCGTCGCCCCCGTCCGCGCCACCAACCCCGACCGGATCGACGGCTACGGCCAGGACGGGGACCAGTTCCAGTACCCCTATCCCCTCGACGAGACGCGCTTCCTGGTCACCTACGCCCCCGTCGACCCCGGCCGGGCCGGGAAGAAGGGGTTCGGCCTCTACCTCATGGACCTCGACGGCCGGCGGGAGCTGCTGGCGTGGGACCCCGTGCTCTCCTGCAACCAGCCCGTCCCGCTCGCCCCGCGCCCGAAGGGCCACGTCCGCCCGAGCACGGTGGACTACCGCAAGACGAGCGGCACCTACTACGTCCAGGACGTCTACGTCGGGCCCGGCCTCCAGGGGATCCCGCGCGGGACGGTCAAGAGCCTGCGCGTGGTCGCCCTGGAGTACCGCGCGGCCGGGGTCGGCAACAACGGCAACGGCGGCCCCGCGGGCGGCGCCCTCGTCAGCACCCCCGTGGCGATCGGCAACGGGGCGTGGGACACCAAGACCATCCTGGGCTCCGTCCCCGTGGAGACGGACGGCTCCGCCTATTTCACGGTGCCCGCCCGCACGCCGGTCTACTTCCAGCTCCTCGACGCCAAGAACCACGTGGTCCAGACGATGCGCTCCTGGTCGACCCTCCAGCCGGGCGAGTCGTTCGCGTGCATCGGGTGCCACGAGAACAAGAACGAGGCCGCCCCCTCGGGCGGCACGGTCACGACGATGGCGCTCCGCAAGCCGTCGCAGGCGCTCAAGCCCTTCTACGGGAAGCCCCGCGGCTTCAGCTTCCCGAGGGAGATCCAGCCGATCCTCGACGCGAAGTGCGTCAGCTGCCACAGCGGCGCGCCGGGCAAGTCCTTCGGCCTCACCGGCAAGGAGGTGGTGGACGAAGGGGCGAAGCGGCGCTGGAGCGAGGCCTACCTGGCCCTGACGCACGCGGCCCCCGACGACAAGGGGCGCCGGAACGCCTGGCGCGGCCGGGCCGACGACCCCGTCGTCAACTGGGTCAGCGCCCAGTCCGCCCCGCCGATGCTCCCCCCCTACTCGGTCGGCGCCGCCAAGAGCCGGCTGATCGAGCTGCTCGAGAAGGGCCACGAGGGGGCGAAGATGACGCCGGAGGAGATGGACAAGCTCGCCGCCTGGATCGACCTGGCCGTCCCCTTCTGCGGGGACTACCGGGAGGCGAACGCCTGGTCGAAGGACGAGATGGCGAAGTACGACCGCTACGAGAAGAAGCGCAAGGACATGGAGGCGCAGGAGGAGCGGAACATCAGGGCCTTCCTCGCCGAGCGCGGGCGGCCGTGACCGCGAGCCCTGCGGGGAATCGCTTCGCTCGTCCCCGCAGGGCTCGCTTCGCAACAGACGGCGCGGCCCACGGCCGCCGCGCCGTCTGTTGCATTCCGTCGTGATCGACGGTTCCATTCCGGCACGTCGCAAAGGGGATCCCCAGGCACCGGCTCGTCACGACGCTCGGCCTCGCGGCCCTCCCCGCCCCCCCGGCCGCGCCCGCCGCCGCCGCGCCGGCCAAGCCCGTCGCCCACCGCTTCGCCTGCGCCGACTACTCCGGCGGCAAGGTCTTCCTCGTCGGCGCCGACGGGAAGGTCGAGTGGGAGCACCCCGCCCCGAACTGCAACGACCTGTGGGTTCTTCCGA
>CAYUME010000874.1:0-2346 GCA_964445475.1 uncultured Planctomycetia bacterium | reverse complement strand
GATCCCGTCGGGGATGCGGGGCCGGACCCACGCGAAGGCCCCCGCGAAGCCCGCGTCCACCCGCTTCAGGTCGGCCCGCCGCGTCTCCGGCTTCCGCGCGGCGCCCAGCTCCCGGACGAGGTCGTCGACGACATCGGCGACCAGCTGGTCGGCCGGCGACCAGGCCGCGGTCCGCGCGGACCCCGGCGCCGGGGCCGCGGCCGGCGCCGCGGGGACGGCGTGCCCGAGCAGGACGTCCACGACGGCCATCCGGATGCACTCGGCGAGGGCGTGCTCCTTGACCGGCCGGGGCAGGGCGGGAAGCCGCTCCGCGAGCAGGGCGTGGAGGGCCTCGTCGACCGCCGCCGCGCGGGCCGCGTCGACCGACGCCCCCGCCGCCCCGCCGGGGCCGCGGCCGTCCACGAGGCTGCGCAGGTCGAGCCGCCGCAGGAGCGCGTCGTGGACGGCGCGCTCGAAGGCCACGAGAGCCTGCGCGGGCGACGCCTCCTTCGCCGAGGCCCCGCCGGCCGAGGCGCCGAGCGAGAAGCCGTACGTCCCGATCCGGACCTCGACGCCGGACGCCAGCTCGACGCGGCCCCCCGCCGCATCCCGATCCCCGACGCGCATCGGGTTCATCCCGACGTTCCGCAGGACCCAGCGCTCCCCCTCGCGCTCGAGGACCGCCTGCTCCTTCGAGATGAAGGAGTTCGGGAGCACGACATCGCACCCCGGCGCCCGTCCGATCGTCAACCGGTCCTTCGCAACCGGGACCGCCTGTCGCGAGCCGTCGGCATGGTCGGTGATGACGAGGTGATCCATGGGAGACTCCGGAACCCGGAAGCCGGGATCAGCGCTTCACGTCCTGAACGCACCGGAATCCGACCTTGTCCCCGCGCTCGGCCGGGTCGAGCTTGTGACGGTTGGCGGCGCGAAGGGAGACGCGGTTGTCGATCCACGATCCGCCGCGCACGACGCGCTGCGTGCCGGTCTCGGGCCCCGGCGGGTTCCGGCCGACCTCCAGGCCGGGGGCGGGGTAGGAGAGGTCGTGCCAGTCGGCGACCCACTCCCAGACGTTGCCGGCCATGTCGAGCGCCCCGAAGGGGGAGGCGCCCGCGGGGAAGCGTCCGACCGGCGCCAGCCGCTCGAAGCCGTCCGCGGCCGTCTCCCCGTTGCACCGCGCCGGAACCCAGTCGTTCCCCCACGGGTAGATCCGCTTCCGGCCCGTCTCCGGGTCGTGCGCGGCCGCCTTCTCCCACTCCGCCTCCGTCGGCAGCCGCATCGCCATCCAGGCCGCGTAGGCGAACGCATCGAACCAGTCGACGTTCACCACCGGGTGGTCGGGGGTCGGGCTCAGCTGCTGGTAGGCGGGCGTCCCCCACCCGTCGGGCGCATGGTCCTTCCCTTTCGGCTCGTCCGGATGGCATCGCCGGTGGTCGGGGTCCTTCTGCATCGCCCGCAGGAATTCGGCGTAGCGTGCGTTGGTCACCTCCGTCCGCTCGACGAGAAACGCGTCGAGATAGACGGGCCGGACGGGCCGCTCGTCGCTCTCGGCGTCGGCCCCGTCGCTCCCGAGCAGGAAGACGCCGGCGGGAACGGGAAGCAGGGCGTCGCGCTTGTGCCGGAGGCGGGCGGCGGCGCGAAGGACCTCCGGGTCGCCGGCGGCGTCGCGGGCGTTCTCGCAGGCCGCGAGCGCACCGGCGAAATCGCCGATCGACTCGCGGTAGCGCACCGCCTCGAGGGCGGCGGCCGCCCGGAGCTGGGCGAGCCGGAGACGGACCTCCGGCGTGTCCCGGACGGCGAGGGCCTGCTCGAGCCGCTCCGTCGCCGCGGCCCACTCCTTCTTCACGACGAGGTCCTGGGCCTGGTCGAGCGCCTCCTGGTAGGAGACCTCCCGTTCGCGGGCGGCGACCCGCGGGGGCCGCGTCCGGCGCTCGAGCCGCAGCGAGACCGTCGTCGTCTCCCCGCGCGTCACGAAGATCGCCTGGTCGATCCCGAGCTCCCCCCGCTCCGCCCAGAGGAAGTGCTGGCCGGCGGGGACGCCGCCGATCCGGATGGGCGACGGCTCGGCCTGCCAGTCGTGGTCGAGAAAGAGGCGGGCGCCCGGGGGATCGGTGACGACCCGGATGCCGCCCTGCGAGGGGGTCATCGCGACCTCCTTGCGCACGACCTCGCCCGGGCCGATCTCCACCCCGAAGGCGGCCTCCTCGTGGAAGCGGAGGACGAGACGGATGTCGTGCCGGCCGGAGGGAAGGGCGGGAATCTGGAGGGGGGTCGCGCCGCGCTCCTCGCCGTCGACGAAGACGCGCGCGCCGGGGGGACGGGTGGCCAGGGCGAGGACGCCCGGGGGGCCGCCGCGCGGGGCGTCGA
>CAYUME010000873.1:396-2347 GCA_964445475.1 uncultured Planctomycetia bacterium | reverse complement strand
CGACCCCGACGACAACACCCGACGCCTGTTCCGGTCGCGCGACCGGTCCCGCCGTCGCGCATTGTGCGCAGAACGGGCCCGCGAATCAACCCGCACCCGCCCGATCCCCGGGTCGGCACGGGGCCGCGGCACCGCTCCGGTTCGGATCAGGTCCTCGCCGACCGGACCGCATCGAAGAAGGCTTCCAGTCGGTCGGGGTCCGTGCGCCCCGGGTGGGACTCGACGCCGCGGGCCACATCGACGCCCCACGGCCGGAGCCGGCTCACCCACTCCCCGACGTTCTCCGGGTCGAGCCCGCCCGCCAGCAGGACCTTGCCGAAACGCTTGGCCCGGCGGGCCAGGTGGAGGAAGGCGTCGCTGACGGCGCCGGTCCGGAAGCCGGGTGCAGGGCCGCGCGGACGGCGCCCCCCCCCGCGAACCGGCGCGGGCCCGCCCATCCGGCGCGGGAGCCGCTTCGGCTGGTCGAGCAGGAGCACCGCCCCCGCAAACGGAGCGAACATGCCGATGCCGCGTCGGTAGGCCGAGAAGGCCTTGATGACGCGCGGGAAGTAGCGTCTCGCCGTCTCCGGCGGCTCCTCGCCGTGCAGCTGAACCCACGCGAACCCGGTCGCCGCCCGCAGGGCATCGATCGCCTCCGGCGCGAGGTTCCTGACGACGCCGACGGTCGGGGCGTCCTTCGGCAGGCGGCGGATGATGTCGCGGGCGACCTCGGGCGCGACCCGGCGCGGGCTGGGAACGAAGATGAAGCCCAGGAAGTCGGCGCCGAGATCGAGCGCCCGCTTCGCGTCCTCCCACGTCGTAAGGCCGCAGACCTTGATCTTCGTCATGGGATGTCCCGGGAGGCCTTGCCGCGGCCCGATCCGCGTTCCGCGGAAAAACGACGGAGGGCCTCGAGCTTCCGCATGGCGGCGCCGGAATCGACCGCCTCGGCGGCGCGCGACAGCCCCTCCTTCCAGCCGGAGGCCGTCCCGGCCGCCACCAGCGCGGCCGCGGCATTGAGGAGGGTGATGTCGCGACGGGGGCCCGGGGCCCCCTTGAGCACCTCCACCGTCAACGCCGCATTCATCACCGCGTCCCCGCCCGCCAGGTCGTTCAAGCGCGCCGCCGGCAGGCCGAGCTCGGCGGGATCGACGACGAGGGGGCGGACGGCACCGTCCGCCACCTGCGCCGCGCGGTTCGGCCCCGTGGTGGAGAACTCGTCGAGCCCGTCCGCGCCATGGACGACGAAGGCGCCGGTCGCCCCCAACCCCGCGAGGACGCGGGCCATCGGCTCCACCCAGTCGGGCGAATAGACGCCGAAGACCTGGACGCGGGCCCCGGCGGGGTTGGAGAGGGGGCCCAGCAGGTTGAAGAGGGTCCGGATCCCCATCTCGCGCCGGGGGCCGATCGCGTGCCTCATCGCCGGGTGCAGGGCCGGCGCGAAGAGGAAGGCGATCCCGACCTCGTCGAGACAGGCCCCGAGACGGTCCGGCGTCAGGTCGAGCCGAACGCCGAGCGCCTCGAAGACGTCGGCGCTCCCGCTGCGGCTCGAGACCGAGCGGTTGCCGTGCTTGGCCACCGTGAGCCCCGCGCCCGCGGCGACGAAGGCCGCGGCCGTGGAGATGTTGAATGTCTGGCGGCCATCCCCGCCGGTCCCGCAGGTGTCGACGACAACTGCGGCGCGGCAGGGGACCGGCGTCGCCGCCGCCCGCATCGCCCGGGCACACCCGACGACCTCCTCGACCGTCTCCCCCTTGGTCCGCAGGGCGGCCAGGAAGGCGCCGATCTGCGCCGGGGTCGCCTCCCCGCGCATGATCTCGCCCATGACCGCCTCCGCGTCGGCCGCGGAGAGGTTCTGCCGATTCACCAGCCGTTCGAGCGACTCGCGCATCATATATCCGCCTGGGCCATCTTCCTTCGGAAGGGGGTGGGATTCTAGACGATTCACAGGGTGGGGTCAAAAGATTACAGG
>CAYUME010000873.1:0-386 GCA_964445475.1 uncultured Planctomycetia bacterium | reverse complement strand
AGCCGATCGCCCCGAAAAGCGTCTCCCGGGTCACGGATTTCCCGAAACGCCGGAGGAAATCATTGACGGATTTTTTATACGACGAGTATAATTTGTATGGGTAGCGGGGGGTGTCGACGGGTCACGGTTCCGGAATGGATCCCGAGGGCGTCCGCCACAGGCGCCGGAATGATCGGAGAGCCGCTTGATGCAACCTACCCCGCCAAACCGTCCCACCCCGCCCGGCGCCAAGACCACGGGCTCCGTCCCCCAGCAGAAGCCCGGCTCGACCGGCAAGGTCCCCCCCGTGCCCCCGAAAACCGGCGGCGCCAGCTTCGACTCCGACGACTTCCTGATCCTCGACGCGGACGCGGCGCCGGCCAAGCCGGCCGCCGTGCCGCCCAAGA
>CAYUME010000872.1:0-2348 GCA_964445475.1 uncultured Planctomycetia bacterium | reverse complement strand
TCGACCTCCGAGGTCTACGGCGACCCCCAGGTCCATCCCCCGCCGGAGTCGTATTGGGGGCACGTCAACCCCATCGGCCCGCGTGCCGTGTACGACGAGGCGAAGCGGTTCGCCGAGGCGATCACGATGGCCTATCGGAGGGCCCACGGGGTCGACACCCGCATCGTCCGCATCTTCAACACGTACGGCCCCCGCATGCGCACCGGTGACGGGCGGGCGCTGCCGAACTTCATCTCCCAGGCCCTTCGCGGCGAGCCGATCACCCTGTACGGCGACGGGACCCAGACGCGCAGCTTCTGCTTCGTCAGCGACCTCATCGAGGGACTGCTCCGGCTCGTCGCCAGCGACTTCCAGGATCCGGTCAACATCGGCAACGACGAGGAGATCACCATCCGCGGGATCGCGGACGAGGTGATCCGGTTGACCGGGTCCCGGAGCGAGCTCCGTTTCGTGGATCTTCCCCAGGACGACCCGAAGGTTCGGCGGCCGGACCTTCGCCGGGCCCGGGGGGCGCTGGGGTGGACCCCCGCGGTGTCCCGGGAGGAAGGCCTTCGACGGACGATCGCCTATTTCCGCACCGTGATGTAAGGCGCCCCGGAATCGGCGTCGTGTGACGCTTTTCCCCCATGACAGCGTCCGGTCGGGGCCCGGCGAGCCCGCCCGACGCTTCCTCCCGGTGTCGTTGTCTTTTCGGGAGGGGCGTGTGCCGGCACCCCGCGACGTGACGTTCAGCGGCCCGTGCGCCTCCGTCCAGGGCGGCGCGGAGGATATTTTGTTTCGATTGAACCCTTGAATTATTAGTCGTGTCTGTTATACTCGGCCTCGAATATCCGAACAAATCGGGGAAAGAGGCGTTATACTTACAGGTGGAAGAGCGGTGGGGGTTTGAAGGGAGCCGGACGTGTCGAGCAAGGTCATCCAGAAGACCATTACGATGCCGTGCCACCCCAGGTGCCTCAGCGAGGTCCGGGACCTCATGAAGGAGATGCTGGGGGAGGTTCAGTTGAGCGAGCGGGACAAGAACCTGATCGTCCTGGGCGTGGACGAGGCCCTCGGGTCTGTCATCCAGTACGGGCGGGACCACAATTACGACAACGAGATCACCCTCTCCATCGACATCGACGAGGTCCGTTTCAAGGCCGTCCTGAAGGACTCGTGGATGAACGGGGACCTCAACGGCCTGACGGGACCGGCACTTGACGAGCGCCTGACCAAGGACCGGGGCTATACGCTGGGGCTCTACATGATGCGGATGATCATGGACGAGATCAACTACGTCTGGAAGAAGGGGTTCCAGAACGACCTCGAGATGATCAAGTTCCTCTGAAATAAACGCCCGCGCCGGGATAATGCGTATGGCGCGGGCGTTTTTGTTTTTTTATAATCCGGGGATGGCCCGGACGTCACGGATCGGGTTCCTCCTCCTTGCCCTCGCCCCGCTGGCGTACCTGCCGGGGGTGTTCACCCACGACGACGTCCCCAAGCGGCTTGTCGTGTCGTTGGCGGCCTTCCTGCTGCTTGTCGCCGGGTGGGCACCCGCCCTGCGCGGCCGCGCCCTCGAGATCCGGCGGGACCGGCTCGTCCTTCCCCTCACCCTCGCGTGGGGTGCCTCGCTCGTCTCCTTCCTCGTCTGCGTCGTCCATGGCGGCAACCCCTATGAGGGCTTCTGGCCCCTCTTCCTGCCGGCCTGCGGCATCCTCCTCTATCTGGCCGTCTCGAACCTTCCCGGTGACGCGCGCTTCGTCCGGGAGACCCTGCCGCGTTGGGTGATCGGTGCGGCGTGCGTCGTGTCGGCCTACGGGCTGCTCCAGCGGGCGGGGATCGATCCGTTCAACCCGTCGTGGACCAACCCGGACCGGGAGGCTGGCAGTACGCTCGGCGGCAAGACCTTCGCGGGTGAATACCTGGCGCTCGTCTTTCCCCTGGCGCTGGCGGCCGTCTTCTCGGCGGTCAGCGCGGCCGGCCGGGCGGTGGCGGGGGGGGCCGCCCTGCTGATCGGGGCTCACCTGCTCGTCACAGGCGCTCGGGGGGCGTGGCTGGGGGCGGGGGGCGGGGTCGTGCTTGTCATGGCACTGGGGCTCCTCAAGCGAGCGGGGCCGGAGGGGCGCCGGGCGATCCCGTTGCGGGTGGCCGCCGCGGCCGCGGGCGTCCTCCTGGCGGTTGCCGTCCTGGCGCAGCTGGTCGGGGCCGCCGATTGGGTCGGCCGGATCCGCGGGGCGGTAGTGCCGCAACCGGGACGGGACACGATGCTTGTCCGGCGCGAGCTCTGGAAGAGCACGGCCATAATGGCCGCCGACCACCCGGTCTTCGGCGTCGGACCCGGTCAATATGACCTGAACATCCAGCCG
>CAYUME010000871.1:0-2350 GCA_964445475.1 uncultured Planctomycetia bacterium | reverse complement strand
CGATCCGCACGAGCGAAAGGTCGTCACCGCGCGGGCCCTCGCCGTGCGGGTGAAGGCGCACCGCGCGCGGGGCGAGCGCGTATTCTTCACGAACGTCTGCTTCGACCTCCTCCACGCCGGCCACTACCGGACTCTCGCCTTCGCGAAGGCGCAGGGGAACGTCCTCGTCGTGGCGATCAATTCGGACCGCTCCGTCCGCCGCCTCAAGGGCCCGGAGCGCCCGCTCGTCCCCCAGGCGGCGCGGGCGACGATGCTGGCGGCGCTCGAGCCGGTCGACTACGTCGTCGTCTTCGACACCCCCACCCCCCTGCCGCTGCTGAAGGCGCTCCGGCCCGACGTGCTGGTGAAGGGAGCGGATCGCGGCGAGGTGGTGGGCGCCGTGCGGCGGTTCGTCGACGCGTCCGGGGCCCGCCTCGTCCTCGCCCCCGTCGTCAAGGGATTCTCCACCACGGGACTGGTCGAGCGGATCCGGGGAAAGCACCCCTGACCGCCGCCTCCTTGAATCAGGGCCCCCTCCGTTGAATCCGCAGATCGCCCCCTTGCGCCCCGTGGTCTTCCTCGACCGCGACGGGACGATGATCGAGGACGCCCATTACCTCGCCGATCCGTCGGGGATCGCGGTCTACCCCGGCGTCCCCGACGCCCTCCGCCGCCTCCGCGCGGCCGGATGGGAGCTGGTCGTCGTCAGCAACCAGTCCGGCGTCGCCCGGGACCGCATGACCGAGCACGACGTCCGACGCATCAATGCCGAGGTCGACGCCCGTCTCCGCGCAGGGGGGGTCGACATCCTCGACTGGCTCTACTGCCCCCACCACGCAGACGAGGCGACGGTCCCGCGCTACCAGATCGCCTGCACCTGCCGCAAGCCGCATCCGGGGATGCTGGTGGAGGCCGCCCGGCGGCACGGACTGGACCTCGAGTCGTGCGTGGTGATCGGGGACAGGCGGGACGACCTGAAGGCGGCGAAGGCCGCCGGCGGCCGGGGCGTGCTGGTCCTCACCGGGAAGGGTCGGGCGGTCGTCGATACCGAGGGAGATCCGCCGGAAGCCGCCGCGGTGTGCGCCCAGCTGGGTGACGCGGCGGACTGGATTCTCGCGCACCCATCACGCGCGGTTTGCGCAGGACCCGGCTGAATCCATCGCGCGCCCGGGAACGTCCTTCCCCCCGACGCGCACGGGAGGCTGCATGGCTCACGCCCGCCCCTACGACCACGAGACGCTGCTGTATTTCCTCGACCGGGCGATCGAGGTCGTGGCCTCCTTTCAGCACATCCAGGATCGCTACAGCCGTCTCTACCACAACCTGCTGTGGCAATATCACTGGTACATCCGTCACGACTGCAAGCGAAAGGATTAGTTGCACCCCTTCGCGGCAGCGAGGCGAACGGCAGCCGCTCCCGCTCACCCGGGCCCCTTCCCGCGGGCCGACGCACCATCCCGCCGGTCCGGGACCCGGAACGCCCGGAACAACCGGACCAGCCAGACGGCCGTGAAGCCGAGGAACAGCCCCATCAAGGCCAGGAAGGCCTTCTCCTCCAGGCGAACGGGATCGGCGAGATTGGCCCGGATCACGAGGGCGGTCGCCAGCAGCAAGAACAGGAAGAGGGCCGTCCCGAAGGCCTCCATCGCCCGGGCCAGGCGGGCTTGCGCCTCGGCCCGGTGCCCCGGCGCCAGCCAATAGGCCTTGTTCGGCAGGTTGATCCACCGGTCGGGGAAAGCGAACGCCCACCGGGACGCGCTCCAGAAGACCACGAAGAGGAACGCATCCAGACCCGCGAAGAGGAGGGCGTTGGCCCAGGCGGGCGCCCACCCGTCGGGGTGCCCGCCGAGACCGAAGTGGATCGCCACGCGGTCGGGCAGGACCGCCAGGGAGACGGCCGCCAGGACCAGGTTGGCGGCGAAGGCCAGGATGAAGGGGATCCGCATCGCGTCCTCCTCATTCGAACGGGCACGACCCAGACGGCCCCGAGGTCCCCCCGTCACGGGCCGCCCGCCAGCCACCGTCGTCCGGCCTCGCTCTCCCGGAAGGCCCGGAGGGAATCGAGCCGCCGCACCTCCGCGCGCGCATCGCGTCCGCCGCGCGCGTAGCCGGCCCGCGACGCCGCCCCGAAGGCCCCCGCAGCCTCCGCGTGGCGCCCGAGCCGGGAGAGCGCGTGGCCTCGACCGACATGGGCCTCGGCGTCGTTCGCGTCGTACAGCAGCAGCACCCCGTACTCGGCCACGGCCTTCTCGAACAGGCCGTCCTGCTCGTACGTCAGGGCGAGGTTCATCCGGGGGGCACGGACGATCGGGGCGAGATGCACCGCGCGCTCGAAGGCTTCGCGCCCCGCGTCCCGTTGGTCCCGCGTCCG
>CAYUME010000870.1:0-2351 GCA_964445475.1 uncultured Planctomycetia bacterium | reverse complement strand
CGAAGGATGCGCCGGCGGAGGGCGGGGAGGCGCCGCCGGGCGGGCGGCCGATGAGCGCGGCGCGGGCGGGGACCGACGCGCTGGACCACCGCGGGGCCTGGCGGCTCTTCGATGCCCTGATGCACGCGGCGTTCACGGGGAAGGGGCGGGAGGCGTGCCTGGGCGGGACCCCGGCGCAGAAGGACATGGGGGCGTGGTCGGACGGGACGGCGGTGAAGGGGGTGGTCGTGAAGGACGAGCCTTGAGAAAGACGTCGTGCGTAGAGTGTAGCGCGTTCAGCGGAGAGCGTGGAGCGTGCGATGGGGGAGCGGGTTTTGACGTTTTGATAAACCAGAGGGCGGGTTTGCTGGTTTTGATAAACCAGAAGCATCCAGCATGGGGCCGTGGGCTCTCTGGTTTTTGAAACCAGATACTATGGATACATTAATGCCGTGAGTTCGGTGCTGGACGTTGGCCCGTGACGACCAGGAAGAATCCCGTGACGTGATACCGCTGCCGCAGCGCGTCGAGCGTCGTCTCCTTCCGCCCGACCAGCGGGTCGCCCACCACGCAGCGGTCCTCGATCGCGTCCAGGACGGCGATGAAGTGGCCGATGCCGGCCGGCCCGCCGAGGCGGGTGCCGGCCAGGGCGGGGGCGGGGAGCGTCTCCGGCTGGGATGACGTCTGGATGAACCGGACGTCAAGGCCGCGCCTCCGAAGCGCCCGGGCGAGGTACCAGACCTCCGTGCCGCTGGAGGATGTGTACGCCGCCTCCGCGAGATCCCGTTCCGTGGTCTCGATCCCGAATCGCCGCAGCAGCGTCGCCGCGGCGGCCGGGCCGCAGGTGTGGCCCGTGCTCTGGATGCAGACGCCCTCCGACCAGCGGTCCCGCAGCGAGGCCGCCGCGAGCGGGCGGAAGATCATCTTGAGGTAGGGTGTGGCCAGGAGAAACAGGAGGCCGACGGGCAGGAGCGTCGTCCCCGCGACCCGACGCAGCCGGTCGTGGCGCCGGACCCTGGCGTGCAGCACGCCGGCGAGGAAGCCGGCGGGACCCGCGGCCAGCTCGGTGCCGGGGAGGGCGCGGACTTCATAGAACCAGACCGCGTCGTCGAAGAGATGGAGGTAATACGCGGCGAAGAGGAGGGCGGGGAGGGAGGCGGCGGCGCCGACGCCGAGGGCCGCGACGAAGGCCCCGCGCGACCGCGGGCGCGCGGCGAACCGCCACCCCAGCGCGAACGTCCCCGCGCCGACCGCCAGCACGGGGATGAGCAGTGGATTCACGTCCGCCCCACGCTGTACGCTCTACGCTTTGACCAACTCCCGCACGTACCGCGCGTTGGCGGAGAAGGTTTCCTCGACCGTCCCCTGCACGCCCGTCTCGAGCATCAGCCACCCGCGGTAGCCGCACGCGACGGTCGCGGCGAGGAAGCGCGGGAAATCGATCTTGCCCTGGCCGAGCAGCGCCCCGCGGTCCTTCAGGTGGATGGCGCAGACGCGCTTCCCGCCGAGTTGTTCGATCTCCTTGTAGACGTCGAACCCGCGCGGGAAGGAGTTGCCGACGTCGTAGTAGACCTGGAGGGCGGGGGATTTGACCTGGTCGAGGATCCAGGCGTTGTCCTCGGCGGAGAGGGTGTTCTCGAGGCCGAGGATCACGCCGGCCTTCCCGGCGGCCTCGGCAAGGGGCTTGAGGCGCTCGGCGACGGCCTGCTGCTCCTCGCGCTTCTCGGTCGCCCACTTCCCGAAGAAGGGAAGGAGGATGACCTTCGATCCCAGGGCGCGCGTCGCGGCGATCGCCTCCAGCGTCCACTTCGGGGCGTCGGGGTGGCTCTTCAGGCCGTCGCGGTGGTAGATCTCCAGGCAGGTGCTGGCGACGGCGAGCCCGCTTTCGCGCGCGGCGGCGAGGATCTGCTGCTGGCGCGCGGGGTCGCTCATCGGGAGGTGGTCCGCGCCCTTGCCGAGGGAGACTTCGACGCCCTCGAGGCCGGCCGCCTTGGCGACGGCGAAGGCCTCGGGCTTGCCTTCCTGCTTCAGGGACCAGTCGCACCCGCCGATGCGGAATCGGGGGCCGGCGGGCGGGGCGTCGGCGGCCTCGCCGCCGGCGCGGCAGCCGAGGGCGGCCAGGAGGGCGGAGCCGGCGGCGCAGCCGAGCAGGTCGCGGCGGGGGAGCGTCATGGCGGGCCTCCGGGACGATGCGCCAGCGGGAAATGTCGGAAACGGCGGGACGGCCGGAAACGCGGGACCCGGGCGGGGCCCCGCGTCTCGTGCGTCCGCGATCCCGGGTCAGGATAGCGCGCGGCCGGGCGCCCGTCCAGGAGAGAACGCGCACCCGGCTTGAGAGATTTCACCCGCCTTCGCCCGGAAGCCCCGCCCCT
>CAYUME010000869.1:0-2357 GCA_964445475.1 uncultured Planctomycetia bacterium | reverse complement strand
CGGTACCGGTACCCGCGACAACGATCCCGCGGAGGCGCGGGCCCTGCGGGAGGTGTTCGGGGGCCGCCTGCCCCCGTTCTCGTCCTCCAAGGGGTACTTCGGCCACACGCTGGCCGCCAGCGGCGCCATCGAGGCCGTCGTCTCCGTCCTGGCGCTCCGCGACGGTCTCCTGCCGCCGAGCCCGGGCATCGCCGCGACGGACCCCGAGATCGGCCTCGAGCCGATCCGGAGGTTCGAGGCGTCCGCCGTCCGCCACGTGTTGAGCAACTCGTTCGGGTTCGGGGGGAACAACGCGGCGCTGGTCTTCTCGCGTGCCGACGAGCCCGACCGGAGAGCGTCCCCTGCGGCGCGGCGGCCGTCCGTCGCGATTCCCGTGGTCGGGCTGGGCGCGATCGGCCCGGCCGGCGCGACGCCTGGCGAGGCGTTCGAGACCGCGCGGGGCGGGGGGGCGAGCCCGTCGGTGCGGGAGATCGGCCCGCCCTTCCCGGCGGGCCGCGAGGCGGTCTGCGCCTGCCGCGAGATCCCCGAGGCCTCCCGGCTGCCGCCTTCCCGGCGGCGGCGCCTCTCGCGCCTGCTCGAGATGACGATCCTCGCCGCGCGCGAGGCGGCCCGGTCGGCCCCCGGCGTCCTCCCGGACGACCGGGCCGTCCTGATCGGCAGCGGGCTCGGCTGTCTCGCGGACACGGTGGAGTTCCTCGTCAACCGGATCCGGAACGACGAGCGGAACCCGATGCCCGCCCGGTTCGTCAACTCCGTGCACAACGCGCTCTCCGCGCAGACGGCCATCGATCTGGGGGCGCGCCGGATGAACGGCACCACCGTCCAGCGCGAGGTCTCCTTCGAGGCCGCCCTCTGGCAGGCCCGCCGTCTGATCGACCGCGGGGAGGCGCTGGGCGCCCTGGTGGGCGCGGCCGACGAGCTCCACGACGGCGTGATCGCCGTCCGGAGGGGCGGGCGGGATCGGGCGGACGCGGCGCGACCGGACGCCTCTCCCGGCGCGGGCCCGTCCGGGCCCGAGGCCCTGGTTGGGGAGGGGGCGGCGGTGATCGCGCTGGAAGGCGCGGGCGGCGGCGACCGTCCCCTCGCCTGGGTGAGCGGCATCGCCCTCGGACGGTACCGGAGGGACGAGCGGGTGGCCGGGGCGTCCGGGGCCGCGTGCCGGTGGATCGAGGACCGGCTGGCCCGCGACGGCGTCGCGCCGGCCGACCTCGACCTCGTGCTGACCGGCGCCGCGGCGGGGGGGCGGCTGGTCGCGATGTACGATGCCGTGGCGGAGGGACTGCGGTCGCGCGCCAGACGGCCCCTCCCGCAGGGCCGGTACAAGCACCTGTGCGGAGACTACTGCGCCGCCTCGGCCTTCGGGTTCGTCGTGGCGGTGGGGCTGGTGACCGGCAGGATGGATCCCTCCGCCGTGCGGGCCACCCCCGCCGCCGACCGCCCGGTCCGCAACGTTCTCCTGCTCACGCTGGGGCGCGGGGGGGAGATGGGGATGTGCTGCGTCCGGAGGGACGAGCGGTGACCGCTTTGCCGTCGAGGAACGCGCGGGGCCTTCTGCCATGAGCCGTTTCCACGTCCTGACCCTGGCCGCGGTCGCCGCCGCCGTTTCGTGGGCGGCCTTGACCGAAGGCGCGTCCCGCGCGGCGGGACTCGCGGGGCTCGCCGGGCTCTACCTGCTGGTCACGGGGCTCGGCGTGGCGATCCCGTCTTGGAGCCTCTTCGGCCCCTTCGTCTGCCGGGGGCCGGCCGGCGCCCCCCGCGTGGCCCTCACGTTCGACGACGGGCCGGACCCGGCGTCCACGCCGGCGCTGCTCGACCTGCTCCGGGAGGCGGGGATCCCGGCCGCGTTCTTCTGCGTGGGGGAGAAGGTCGACGCGCACCCGGAGATCGCGGCGCGCCTGGCGCGCGAGGGGCACCTGATCGGGAACCACACCTACCGGCATTCCGTCTTCACGAATGTCCTGCCGGCCGGCCGCCTCGTTCGCGAGCTCGAGCGGGCGCAGGAGGCTGTGGCGCGCGTTACGGGAGCGCGCCCCGCGTATTTCCGGCCGCCGGTCGGCCTCTCCAACCCGTCGGTCTTCCGGGCCGTCCGCCGCCTCGGGCTGCGCGCGGTGGGCTGGACGGCCCGCGGGCTCGACACGGGGACGACGACCGCGGAGCGTGTCGCCAGCCGCCTCGCCCGCGGGGTGAAGCCCGGCGCGATCCTCCTCCTGCACGACGGCGGCGTGCCGGCCGACCGGCTCCTCGCGACCGTCCGCACGCTCCTAGACACCCTGACGGCGCGGGGCTATACTGCCGTGCGCCTCGACCTCCTGCTGGGCGACGACGCGGTCGGGAATGCGGGAAGCCTCTCGCCAAGT
>CAYUME010000868.1:0-2360 GCA_964445475.1 uncultured Planctomycetia bacterium | reverse complement strand
CGAGCAGAGACCGAGGTTGAGGTCGTCGTAGTTGAACTTGCTGTTCTTCGTCTTCAGCCGGGGGATGGGGAGCTGCCAGAGGAGGCGGCCGTCCGTCTCGCCGAGGCAGAGGAAGAGGCTCCCGCCGGTCTTCTCCAGGCGGGGGTCCTCGAGACGGGCGTCGTTGCCCCCGATGAAGACGCGGCCGCCGGCGACGGCGGGGGTGACGTAGACCTGCGTGGCGACAGGGACGGCCCAGCGGACGTTCTCGCCGGGAAGGGCGACCTTCCTCCCGTTCTCCGTCTTCCAGCCGCCGGGCTTGAAGGAGGCGGGGAGGCCGGTCTCGCCGGAGACGAAATTGCGCTCGGCCCGCCCGCCCCACTGGGGCCAGTCGTCGGCCGGGGCGGGGGCGGGGAGGAGCGGGAGGACGAGGAGCGCCGCCGCGACCGTCTCGGACGGCGCGGCCACCAAGCCGGGTCGCAGGTGCATGAAGATCGGCCCCAATCGACGCCGCAAGCCCCCCTCGTGGAACCCACGAGACGCCGCGCCGGCCCGCCCGTTCTGCGGGCGGGCGGAGGGCCTAGCGGCCCGGCCCCTTCGGCGACGCGACCCGGTATGCCGCGCGAAACGGCGGGGCCGGGACCGGCGGCGCAACAGGGCGGGTAGGAGGGCCCGGCGGCGACGCCGGCAACGGCACCGCTCACAGCCCTTCCGGCGGGATCGCGTTGCCGAGCGACAGGACCGCCGCGCGCCCGTCGCGGCCGAACCCGATGCTGTTCCACGTCTCCTTCAGCGCCGCCCGGTGCGCGTCACCGGACCGGTACCAGACCTTCTCCCAGAGGTCGCGCGGGGTCCCGGGCTCGAGGGTCGCCCAGTCCCCGGCGGCGCCGCGGAACCCCTCCGCCTCGGCCCTCGACTTCGGGGTCCCGTCCGGCCCGGCGTCTCCGGTCTTCCCGGCCGCGGCACAGGCGGCGGCGCGCTTGCGACTCGACCGGCAGAGGCGGGGGTCGATGACGCAGCGCCGGAGCCCCATCATCTCCCGGTAGTCGTTGACGAGCGCCGCGAGCTCCCGGACGTCCGCCCCTATCTCCGCGCCGAGTCCCCGGTTGTACCGTTCGACGCGGCGGTTCCACGCGTAGACCGCACCCTCGGGGCCGTCGAGCGAGAAGCTGCGGAACGAGGCCGCCACGGCGCCGTTCAGCCCGCCGCCGTCGGCCGGCCCCTCCGCTGCCCCGGCCCCCGTTCCGAAGGCCGGCTCCAGGGCGGCAGCGCACGCCCCGGCCGACACCAGGACATCCGACACCTCGCGCCCGACGCGGGGGTCCAGGACCAGGACGAGCGGCCGATCCCAGGCCTCGCGGACCGACTCGACGACGCGGTCGACGCCGCGCCAGCCGCGCGCCGGGTCGTCCGACGCCGCCCCGGCCGCGGGGAAGAAGACGGGGTCGCAGACCGCCTTGATGGCCTTCTCCCGGCGCCGGTTGAGCTCCTTCTTCATCGCGGCGAGCTGGCCGGCGAGAACGGGGGTCTTGCCTCCCAGCAACGCGGCCACGCGGTCCTCCCGGTTCCGGCGGAGCGCCTCGAGCGCCCGGGACCGCAGCTCCCCGCGTTCGGCCTCCGGCAGATCCGGCCGTCTCCACGCGGCGAGAACCGCCTCGAACGAGCGGGACGCGGCCTCGGCGGTGGGCGCGACGGCCAGCGCCCCGGCCAGCGCCGCGACGTCCAGCCCCCGTGCCGCGGGAGCGATGGACGCCACCGGATCCGCAGGCCGGGGCGGCTCCGCCGCGACGGGGCGGGTCTCCGCCGCGGCGGGGACCTTCGCGGCGGCCGCGGCGAGATCCCGCCCGGCCCGGAGCCGCTCCTGCAGCGCCGCCTCGGCCCGCGTGCCGCGGAAGCGCGGCAGCTCGCCCGCGTACCAGCCGCCCGCGGCGTCCGCCTGCCGCTCCTTCTCGAGGGCCCCCCCCCGCTCCAGCACCCGCCGCACGTCCGCCTCTGCGCCGGCCTGGATGCGCGCGTCCAGCGCCTCGAGCTCGCCGCCCGTGGCGCCGGGATGCCGGTCGCGGAAGGCGGACACGGCGGCCAGGGCCTCGTCGAACCGCCCCCGGCCCAGGGCGTCGTTGACGGAGGTCCCGAGCGCTTTCCACGCGGGATCGGCGCCGTCCGACATCCCGGGCTCCGGCTCGGGCACACCCCCGAGGCCGGGGGGCCGCTCGGGACTGCGCGGCGGACGGGTCGGGCCCAGCACCTGCAGAAGATAGTAGCCTGCGCCGCCGAAGAGGAGCAGGAACGCCGCCGCCGACGCGAGGCTGGCGAGCCGCGACGGACGCCGGCCGCGCGCACGGACGTCACGGGTACGCGTGTCGCCCGCCTTCACGACCGTC
>CAYUME010000867.1:0-2363 GCA_964445475.1 uncultured Planctomycetia bacterium | reverse complement strand
CGCGGGCGGCGTCGAGGCCGCGTGAGTCCCCGTCCCCGACAGGGGAAAGACCGGCGGCCTTCAGGATCTCCTCCCCCTGCTCCGTGTGCGCCTCGGCCAGGACGGCGCCGTCGGAAAGGGGGGTAAGCAGGACGTCCCCCATCCCCTCTCCCGCGGGATCCACGCCGGTCGTCGTGCAGAAGCAGGCGGGGTCCATCGGTTTCGCACACCCCTGGACGACGAACGCCAGACGCTCCAGGCGCCGCTCGAAGAAGGGGTCGTGCAGGTCCCACCCGAACAGGGGCTTGAGGATCTCCGGCGCCGCCGCGTCGCACGGGGGCGCCCCCAGGACGACGGTGCGCGGGAAGTCCAGACCGGGGTCTGCCACATCCCATTCCTGGGCCTTGCGGTCGAGATGCAGAACCGGCTCGGTGCGCGGGAACCACGCGGCCTTGGGGCTCAGGCGGGGAGCCCCGCGCCCGAAGACCGCAGCCGCCGTCTGACCCGGCCCCCACACAACGTACTCGACCGCCCCGCCGGACGCCACCGGGAGAAGGACCCGGAAACCGGCCCGGGCGAGGGCCTCCGGCCATCGGTCCAGGGCCTCGCGCGCGAGGCGGGCGCGGGCACGGACCCCCCGTCGGGGCGCCGCCGCCCTGTCGTCCAATCGATCCGGTGCTTCGGTGTTCATCGTCAGAGGATGAATTCGGCCTTGTCGTCCATTCGGAAATCCGCCTGCAACGGAACCGCGCGGGTATCGGCCCCGGCGCGGAAGTCGAAGTGCCGAAGGGCCGACCGCGCCGCCGCGGCCCCCAGCAGGTTGACCGGCACGCCCGCGGGGCAGGCCGACTGGCAGGCCCCGCACCCGACGCACCGGCCGGCCAGGTGGAAGGCGCGGACGAGGTGCCAGGCGAAGTTGCCGGGGCCGTCGGCCGCCGTGGGGAACCACTGCGGCTGGTTCTTGTCGGCCAGGCACGACGCACAGCCGCACATCGGGCACGACCCGCGGCACGCATAGCACTTGACGCACCGGGCGAGCGCGTCGCGCCAGAAGGCCCACCGCTCGGGTGCCGGCCGCGCCATCAGGTCGTCCAGGGCCTTTTCCGTCTCCGGTGAACACCCGGGCGAGGCGCCGTTCGCCGGCGCGCCGACCAGCGCCGCGTGGGCGGCCTCCAGGTCCATGGCGCCGAGAAACCGCCCCTCCGGGCCGATCGCGAGGATCGAGATCTCCTCCGGCGCGAGCTGGGCCTCCTGCCGCATCACGTTCAGCGCCCGCATCTCGGCAGGCCGGGCGAACAGGCCGAGGGGCCGCAGCCCCTTCAGGGCCGGATGCCGGACCAGACGGGCGAGATTCGCGGGGTCCCCCTCCGGCATCACGAGCCGTCCGACGTCCTCCGGGCGCGTGATCCAGCCCGGCCTCCGCCGGCCCAGCGTGGGACTCACCGTCCATCCGACGACCGCCTTGACGCGGCCGGACGCCAACAGGTCGCGCGCGGCGGCGGCCAGATCCGCCGGCAGCGGTCCGTCCGCCCCTTGCGCCGCGGGATCGGCCGGGGAGCCGGCGGCGGGCGGCGCGGGCGAGGGCGATCGGTCGGCAGCGACTTCCGCCATCTCCCGATAAGGCCCCAGCGCGCGGATCCGTTCCGTGAACTCGCGGACGGTCCGCGCCCACTTGTTCCCTTCGGCGGCGGAGATCCAGGCGCACTCGAAGCGGCGCAGGTCGAAGCCGACGGCATCCAGGAGGTCCCGGAAAAGGGCCCAGCGGCGTCGCGCGCGGTAGTTGCCCGACGCGTAGTGACAGTCGCCGGGGTGGCATCCGCTCACCAGGACGCCGTCGGCCCCCTGGAGAAAGGCCCGGAGCGGGAAAAGCACGTCGATCCGTCCCGTGCAGGGCAGTTTCACGACGCGGACCTCAGGCGGGTAGAGCGTGCGGCTGGTCCCCGCCAGGTCCGCCCCGGCATAGGTGCACCATCGACAGACAAAGGCGACGAGACGAACCCCGGCGGGCGTGCCCGCGCCGGGGACGGTCTCGGCCCGCGTATGTTCTGCAGAAGCGGTCATGCCGTCCCCGCTGGAATGGCGGATGGACCCGGGCCGTTCGCCAGCGAGGCGATCTCGGCGAAGACCTGGTCGTCCGTATACCCGTCCAGATCGATGGCCTTGCTGCGGCAGACGGCGACGCATGTCCCGCAGCCTTGGCACAGGCCCGGATTGACCCGGGCGACGGTCCTGACGACAGCGCCCTGCCGGTCGCGGATCGTCTCGCGTTCGACCGCCTTGTAGGGACACGCCGCCTCACAGGCGAAGCAGCCCTGGCAGAGGGAATACACGGGGGGCGGCGCGCGATGCACGCGCGAGACGACCGGCTCGCGCTCGAGCTCGGT
>CAYUME010000866.1:0-2368 GCA_964445475.1 uncultured Planctomycetia bacterium | reverse complement strand
AGCTCGCCGATCCTGAGCGGCTTGCGGAGGCGCGCGGCGATCGCCGCGTACCCTGGGTTGTCCAGCCACATCGGCCTGCCGTCCGCGCCGGCGCTGGCGTAGCCCGGCCTGGGGTTCGGATAGGAATGGATGTCGATCACATCGACGGCGGTGTTCGCATAGAGCAGCTCGAAGCACCGGAACTGCTCCTCGAAGGTGTCCTTCTTCCAGCCCTTGCGCTGGTAGAGGTTCCACTGGCTCTCGCGCATGTTGGATCCGCCGCTGCTGACCAGGCGCAGGGGGTCGGCGGCCTTGATCCGCTTCGCCACGTCGTCGAAGAACCCGGCGACGTCCCGGAGCGTCGGCATGCGCTGCCCGTTGAAGATGCGGTTGGCGTCGCCGATGTCCGCCGAGAGCGTCAGCTCGTTGGTGATCTCCCACATCAGGACGGCCCGGCGGTTCCGATACCGCGCCACGGTCTCGTCGATGTAGCGGTAGAGGAGCCTCCGGCCGCGGGAGGCCGGATCGGCGACGAGCTCCCGCTCCTGCTCCTCGCCGTACTGCCAGCCCTTCGGTCCGAGCGTCGCGTCGGTGAAGGTGCCGGCCCCGAGGGACCAGACGATGCGGATGTCGTGCGCGTCGCACAGATCGAGCATCTTGTCCAGGGCGGCATAGAGGTTCTTCCGCTTCTCCGGGTCGGCATAGGACACCGGGCCGGCGGGTCCCCAGGGGAGGGCGAAGACGCGGACGGTGCGGAATCCCAGCTCGTGGAGGTCGCGCAGGGCCCTGTCCTGGGCCTGCACCATCGGGTTGGCGGCGTCCAGCGGCCGGCCCGCCGCCCGCTGGTCATAGAGCTGCCAGAGCAGGTCGAACTTGTTGAAGCCGATCTCGGCAAAGGGCCGGCCGTCCAGGTGGAGCTTCCCGTCCCGGATGGAGAGCACGTCGTCCCGGGTGAGCGCCGGGGCGGGGGCTTCCGGCCCCTTCTCCTGCGCCAAGAGGGGCGGCAGGGTCGCGAGCAGCAGGAGGGCCAAGCGGATCGTTACGGACGGGCCTCCGGACCGGGGGCGAGGGAAAACGCGCCGGGGGGCGCGTGAGGAGGAGAGGCGGGCGTCGGGGCGGCTCGTCACGCGACCTCCAGGGGATGCGGTTCGCCGCACGGATCGTGTATACTATCCGACCGTCCTGCGGCACGTCACATGAAATGGAGAGCGCCATGGGCGACCGGATCCGCGTGGTCGCGTACGGGCTGGGCGTCATGGGGGCCGGCGTCGTCAAGGCCCTGCAGAGCAAGGAGGGATTCCGGCTGGTCGGGGCCGTCGACACGGACCCGAAGCTGGCCGGGCGCGACGTCGGCGAGGTCCTGGGGCTTCCGGCGCCGCTGGGCGTGACCGTCGACGGCGACGCCGCGGCGGTCCTCGGGCGCGTCGGGGCGGACGTGGCCGTGCACGCCACGTCCTCGGACCTGCGCGTCGTGGAGCCCCAGCTCCTGGCGTGCGTGAAGGCCGGCCTCGACGTCGTCTCGACCTGCGAGGAGCTCGCGTACCCGTGGAAGCGGCACCCCGAGGTCGCGCGGCGGCTCGACGCGGCCGCGAAGGAGCACGGCGCCAGTCTTGTGGGAACGGGCATCAATCCGGGCTACCTCATGGACGCCCTCCCGCTCGTCCTGACGGCGCCCTGCCTGCGGGTCGACTCGATCCGCGTCGTCCGCATGATGAACTCCGCGCGACGGAGGATCCCCTTCCAGGCCAAGGTCGGGACGGGGCTGACGCCCGCGGCGTTCCGGCAGAAGATCGACTCGAAGGCGATCACCGGGCACGTGGGCCTGACGGAGTCCATCCGCCTGATCGCGGAGGGGCTGGGCTGGACGCTGGACCGGATCGAGGAGGCGCCCCCCGAGGCGGTGATCGCCGACAAGGAGACGCCCTCGGGGCTGGGGCCCGTTCCGCCCGGGCGCGTGACCGGCCTGAAGAGCGTGGCGCACGGCTACCGCGGACGGGAGGCGGTGATTGCGATGGAGTTCACGGCGCACGCCGGGGTGGGGGAGGAGTACGACGAGGTGGTGATCCGGGGAGAGCCGGACATTCACCAGCGCATCCTGGGCGGGGTGCACGGCGACACGGGGACGCTGGCCATGGTGATCAACGCGATCCCGCGTATCGTCCAGGCGCCCCCGGGGTTGCGGACCCTGCTGGACCTGACGCTGCCGCGGATCGCCCGGTAGGATGTGGGAGGGGTTGGCCCGCCGGCCCAAGAGCCGTGGACACTAGGCGGCGGACAACCCCGATCCCGGGCGGGCCCTCGCCCGGGAGTTCCGCCCTTGGGGGGCGGGGCGTGTCACCCGCCTCCGCCCGGAAGCCCCACCCCTTTGGGGTGGGGAGGAAGGGCCGGG
>CAYUME010000865.1:0-2373 GCA_964445475.1 uncultured Planctomycetia bacterium | reverse complement strand
CCACCGGTGCCGCCCTCGGCCGGCGCAAGGTCAATGTCGCGCAGGAGCGCGTCGCCGCCGTCGATCCCGCTTGCGTCTTCGTGCCGCTCCTCGGCTGCCACCGGGACGTGCCGGAGGCCGTCTGGGCCGGGGCGGACGTCGTCTTCGACTGCCTGGACTCCATCCCCGACCGGCTCGACCTGGCGGCGGTCTGCGCACGGGCGGGGCGGCCCCTCGTCCACGGTGCCGTGGCCGGCTGGTACGGACAGGTGGCGGTGGCGTGGCCCGGGCAGGACGTGATGGCGGCGGTCTATCCCCGCGCGGAACCGGGCTGGGAGCGGGAGCTCGGCTGTCCGCCTTTCACCGTGGCCGTGACAGCCGGCCTCATGGTCGCGCACGGCGTACGGATCCTGGCCGGGCTGCCCCTTCCCCGCGAGCGGCGGGTCGAGTTCCTCGATCTGCGGGAGAACCGGTGGCGGAGCACGACCCTGTAGATGTCCATTCCTTCCCTTTTCGTCCGCCATCCTCTATACTACTAATCTTCAAATCCATGCCGCCGCGAGAAGAAAGTATGCCGCCAAGATCGCCAAGGTGAACGGAGAGAACGCCAAGGTGTTGTTCTTGGCGTTCTTTTCGTGCCTCTTGGCGCCCTTGGCGGCTACTCTCGGTTGCGGTTCGACCGCGCTGGGATCCCTGCCGGCGTCCCTGGCGGCCTTCCATCAGGAGGATCGGCGATGACGACCCGACGTGACGTGCTCCGGCAGGGCGCGGGGCTGGCCGCCCTGGCCGCGATTCCCCGCTTCCTTGCCGCCGCCCCCGGCGGGAAAAAGATCCCCGTCGGCCTGCAGCTCTACTCGGTCCGGGGCGAGTGTCAGAAGGACCTCCCCCGCGTCCTCAAGGCCGTCGCGGAGATGGGATACCAGGGCGTCGAGTTCGCCGGCTACTACGGCCGGTCGGCCGCCGATATGCGCAAGCTCCTGGACGAGCACGGCCTCGTCTGCTGCGGGACCCACACCGGCTGGGGCACCATCCAGGAGGCCAAGCTGCAGGAGACGATCGCGTTCAACAAGACGATCGGGAACAAGTACCTCATCGTCCCGGGCGGCCTTCCCGCCAAGACCTTCGCCACCCTCGACGGCTGCAAGGAGACGGCGAAGATCTTCACCGAGCAGGCGGCGAAGGCGAAGGAGGCCGGGATGCGCGTCGGTTACCACGCCCACGGCGGCGACTTCAAGAAGATCGACGGCGTGACCGTCTGGGACCTCCTCTTCGAGAACGCCTCCAAGGAGGTCGTGATGCAGATGGATACGGGCAACTGCATCGGCGGCGGGGGCGATCCCTATGCGACGATCAAGAAGTTCCCCGGCCAGACGGTCACCATCCATCTCAAGGAGCACGGCGGCCCCGCGGCCGCGCCGATCGGCGAGGGCGAGGTGAAGTGGAAGGAGGTCTTCGAGCTCTGCGAGACGGTCGGCGGGACGGAGTGGTACATCGTCGAGCACGAGAGCGGCAACGACCCGCTGGGGAGCGTGAAGGCCTGTCTCGAGAACATCAAGAAAATGGGCCGGGCCTGAGGCGGGGTGTGACCGGGCGGGAACGCGACGGGGGCGGGGCGGAAGCCCCGCCCCTTTTTATGGTGACGCGGGGGGGGCGGTGGGCGCCTTCCCCCCCGCCGCGCCGGATGTCCAGGGCGTCGCCGTCATCAGGCCCTCCGCGGCGACGGCGTCCAGCGGCTGGGAGAAGTAGAAGCCCTGCGCGCTTCCGCAGTCCAGCTTCCGGAGCACCTCGAGCTGCTCGGCCGTCTCCACCCCCTCCGCCGTCACGTTCAGCCCGAGGTTCTTCGCCAGCGTCACGATGGTCCGCACGATCTCCGCGTTGTCGCCCTCCGCCTGCATCCGGCTGATGAAGGAGCGGTCGACCTTGAGGGTGTCGATCGGGAAGTGCTGGAGCTGGCTGAGCGAGGAGTAGCCGGTGCCGAAGTCGTCGATGAAGAGCTGGATGGAGAGGTCGCGGATCTGGCCGAGGATCGCGGTGGTGGCCTTGAGGTTCTCCATGATCGCGCTCTCGGTGATCTCGAGCGTGAGGGTGGCGGGGTCGAGGCCGGTCTCGGTGAGGATGCGGCGGACTTGGTCGACGAAGTCCTGCTGGGCGAACTGGCGGCTGGAGACGTTGACGCTGATGCGCAGCGGCGGGTCGGCCGGGAAGCGCAGCTGCCACTCGCGGGTCTGGCGGCAGGCCTCGCGGAGGACCCAGAGGCCGATGGGGGCGATGAGGCCCGTCTCCTCGGCGAGGGGGATGAAGGTCTCGGGGAGGATGAGGCCGCGCTGGGGGTGCAGCCACCGGATGAGCGCCTCGAAGCCGGTGAGGCGCCCGTCGGGGACGCGGACGATGGGC
>CAYUME010000864.1:0-2389 GCA_964445475.1 uncultured Planctomycetia bacterium | reverse complement strand
CCGGCGCGCCGCTTCCGCCGCCCCCGCGAGTTGTCGCCGGGCGCTGGCGACGGCGGGATCCTCGAGGCGGATGCCGGCCGCCCGTTCGACCGCCGCGAGGGCGGCGTCCCAGGCCTCGTCGGCGAGCGCCACCTGGAGGTCCGACAGGGCGCGGGTGAAGGCTTCAACCCCCTCGATCGGCGGCTCGACGCGCTCCGGTTCAGGGCGCCCGCCTGGGGCGGGGAGCGGCGGAGACGGGGCCGGCGCGACGGCCGGCGGGGGCGGGAGGCGCAGGGAAAGGGGCGGCGGCTCCGTCCGGGGGGCCGGCCGGGGCCAGAGGTACCAGCCGATCAGACCTCCGGCGAGGAAGGCGCCGAGGATCCGGAGTGCGGTCTTCACGCGGGGTATTGTAACCCGGCTTGACCGGTCCGCAACCAAAAGGGGCCGCCTGTTTCGCGGCCCCGGGGCGCGTCGGGGCCGCGCGGACGCTTGATTTCAAGCCCCCGATGCGGTATCCATCCGCCTCGGGTCCCCCGGTCCCGGGATGTCCGCCGGAGGCCGCGGGCCGCCCTCCCTCCATTCTCTGGCGCGGAGCGACGATCCATGGGAGTCACGATCCACTATCGCGGCACGATCCAGGACGCGGCCCTGGTCGAGACCTTCGAGGACCGGATCGTCGAGCTGGCTCTCGAGTTCGACGGCTACGCCCGCATCTGGCGGACGTCGTCGAAGGCGAGTCCCGGGCGCGTGGTCCGGGGCGTCCTCCTCAACCTCGCCCCCGGCCTGGAGACGGTCAGTCTCCTCCTCGCCCCCGAAGGCTGGCTCGTCCCGATGGCGGCCGTCGACGACGCGGAGACGGGTCGCCTGGCGGGGCGGCCGTGGGTCTCCTGCCGGATGCAGTTCGGGGCGATCGAGGCGCATGTCATGTTCGTCGCCCTGCTCGAGACCCTGAAGCGCGAGTTCTTCCCGGATCTCGAGGTGCGCGACGAAGGGGGCTACTGGGAGACGCGCGACGTGGAGCTGCTGCATCGCCGCCGGGAGGAGGGAGGGTCCGCCGCCGACGCTATCGAGCCGGGGTTCCCCGTGCAGTCCCTTCCCCCCGAGGCTCCGGTGGATCCCGCGCGCCTCGTCCGTCGGATCGAGCGCCTGGCCGTGCGCGTGAGGCGGACGCTCGAGCGTCCGCCCGAGCACGCCCCCGTCCGCTTTGCCGACGCCGACAACCCCGCGGTGGACGACCATCGGCTCGGGACCGAGGCCGAGTGGGACGCGCTCTACAAGCAGAACGAGCGCCGCGACGCCCGCCTCATGCGCACCCTCGACGAGAAGAGCCTCCACGGCGACTTGAAGGAGGGCGATTTCGAGCGGGCGCTTCAGGACGAGGGGATCGGCGGCATCCCGGGGCTGGACGACGACGACGACGAGGAGGACGACGGCGGCTCGCCCGCGTGGAACGACGCGCTCCCCGGGGGCGCCGACGAAGACGCCGATGCCCCGTGGCGGGCCAGCCTGAAGGGCGGGAAGGACGCGGCGCGCGAGGCGGAGGCCGGGACCCGCCCTCGGACCGAGCGGCACCCGCTTCTCGAGCGCGCCACGCAGGTGATGCTACAGGCGATGAGGCTGCCGGAGCGGTCGCAGGCCGGGTCGGCGATCGCCCTCGACCCGCTGATCCGCGGGATGATGGAGATATCGGGCGGTCTCGCCCAGGTCCTGGGGTCGGAGGAGGGGGAGGAGGACGACGACAGCCCCTTCGGGTATGCGCTGATCCAGCTGAAACGGGTGCTGCGGGGCCTCGCGCACGCGCAGGGCGCGCTGGCGCCGGCGCGGGCGGCCGGACTCGTCACCGCGGACTTCGCCTGCCACGTCGCCGGGGAGCTGCGGGGCATCGAACGGGAGGTGCAGGAGCACGTGCAGACCCTGCGCGACCGCATGTGACGCCCCGCGGGGATCCGCTCCCGCCCGAGTTGCGTTTTCCCCTTTACCTTCAGGCCTCTCCGGCGTCATGCTATAGGCCGGGGCGGAAGCGGGGAACCCGGGCGGACCCTCCGTCGTGGGTGAAGCATGGGCACGCGCTACATCGATGTCGTCTGCCCGCGCTGCTGGGAGGAGCACCAGACCCCGGTGGGCGAGGTCTGCGAGTGCCCCTACTGCGAGTGGATGTTCTTCGACGACAAGGCGGGCCCGGTTCTCACGCCCCCCGCCCCGTCCTCCCTTCCCCCCCCGGTCTCCCCGCCTGCGGCGCCGCCCGTTTTTGCTGGGGGCGCCCGCGACACGGGATCAGGCGTTCGGGATCCGGAACCCGTCCCTTCCCATCCCGGACGCTTCGCGCGCGCCTTCGCACGGTTGAGCGCCGGCGCCGATCGCGTGGTCCAGGTCACGCCCTGGTGGGCCGTTTCCATCGGCGCGCACCTCC
>CAYUME010000863.1:0-2394 GCA_964445475.1 uncultured Planctomycetia bacterium | reverse complement strand
CGAGGACATGGCGGACGCCGTCGCGAAGAAGGCCGTCGCGTTCATCGAGAAGAGCCGGGACCGGCCCTTTTTCCTCTACCTCGCCACCCACGACATCCACGTCCCGCGCGTCCCCCATCCCCGCTTCCGGGGGAAGAGCGGCTGCGGCACGCGGGGCGACGCGGTCGTCCAGTTCGACGCCTGCGTCGGCGCGGTCCTCGAGGCCCTCGACCGGCTCGGGATCGCGAAGGACACGCTCGTGGTGGTCACCAGCGACAACGGCCCCGTCCTCGACGACGGCTATGCCGACGGCGCGGTGCAGGACCTGAAAGGCCACGCCCCGGCCGGCCCCCTCCGCGGCGGGAAATACAGCATCTACGAAGGCGGCACGCGCATGCCCTTTCTTGTCCGCTGGCCCGCCCGCGTCAAGCCGGACGTCTCGGACGCCCTCGTCTGCCAGGTCGACTTTCTCGCCTCCTTCGCCGCCCTGGTCGGCCAGGCGCTGCCGGAGGACGCCGGGCCGGACAGCCACAACGTCCTCCCCGCACTCCTTGGCGAGTCGAAGCAGGGCCGCGACCATCTCGTGGAGCAGGCCCGCGGCCTCGGCCTCCGCGAGGGGACGTGGAAGTTCGTCCCGAAGGGGGAGACCGCAGGCAAGGCCGCGAAGAAGGGGGCGAAGGCCGGCGCTGCGGAGGCCGCCGCCGGCGAGCTCTACGACCTGGCCTCCGATCTCGCCGAGGAGAAGGACGTCGCCGCGCAGCATCCCGACCGGGTGAAGGCGATGGCCGCGCGCCTCCAGCAGATCCGGGAGAAGGGGCGAAGCAGGCCGTAGGGACGATGGCGCGGCCGAATGCGCATGCGAAGAGGCCAAACGGGGAAGGGCCGTCCACCATGAGAATCAAGCCGCTTCCGCTCCTTCTCGTCGCCTGCGCGGCCGCCGCCCCCGCGGCGCGCGCCGCCGACGCCCCACCCAAGCCCAATATCGTCCTGGTCTTCGCCGACGACCTCGGCTGGAAGGACACCGGGTACACGGGGTCGGACTTCTACGAGACGCCGAACATCGACCGCCTCGCGCGCGAGGGAATGGCCTTCACGGCCGGCTACGCCGCCGCCGGCAACTGCGCGCCCAGCCGGGCCTGCCTGATCTCCGGCCAGTACACCCCCCGGCACGGCGTCTACGCCGTCGGCGACACCAATCGCGGACCGAAGAACCTCATGCGCATGGTCCCGGTCCCCAACACGCAGGCGCTCGCCCCGGAGAACGTCACGGTTGCCGAGGCGCTCAAGGCCTCCGGTTACGCGACCGGCATGTTCGGCAAGTGGCACCTGGGCGAGCAGGGGGGCTCGCACCCCCGGGACCAGGGCTTCGACGTCACTCTGCTCCCCGGCACGCAGGGCGGCGCCGAGGACCCCAAGCACATCTACACGATCACCCGGGCGGCCTGCGATTTCATGGAGGCGAACCGGGAGCGCCCCTTTTTCGCCTATGTCGCGCACCACGCCATCCACACGGCGCACGAGTCACGGCCGGCCACGCTGGAGAAGTTCAAGGCGAAGACGAAGGGGGCGCAGCACGACAACGCCCTCTACGCGGCGTGCACCTACGACCTCGACGACGGGGTGGGGTTCCTCCTGCGGAAGCTCGAGGCCCTGGGGCTGGCGGACCGCACGCTGGTCGTCTTCACGTCGGACAACGGCGGCATCCCGCAGTCCTCCCAGGAGCCGCTGCGCGGTGTGAAAGGATGCTATTACGAGGGCGGCACCCGGGTGCCGTTTCTCGTCCGCTGGCCGGGCCGGGTCCGCCCGGGCTCGACCTGCACCGAGCCCGTGATCAACGTGGACCTCTATCCCACCTTCCTGGCGGCCGCGGCCGCCCCCGTACCCGACGGCAAGGCGCTCGACGGCGAGAGCCTGCTCCCCCTGCTGACCGGTTCGGGAGCGCTGAAGCGCGAGGCCGTCTTCTGGCACTTTCCCGGTTACCTGAACAGCCCCGTCCCGCGCGGCCGCGACCCCGTCTTCCGCACCCGCCCCGTCAGCGTCATCCACAAGGGGGAATGGAAGCTCCACCTCTACCACGAGGAGTGGGTGCTCGACGGCGGGAGGGACCGCCTGGCCGAGAACCGGGCCGTCGAGCTCTACCACCTCGCCGGCGACATCGGCGAGCGGAGGGACCTGGCGTCGGAGAACACGGCCAAACGCGACGAGCTGCTGGGCGACCTGCTGAAATGGATCGAGATCGTCCGGGCGCCGATGCCGTCCAAACTGAACCCGGACTACGCCCCGGACGCGACCGCCGGCGACGCAAAGGGGAAGAACAAGAAGCCGAGGCGCGCCGGCGCGAAAGGCGCCGAGGAGTGAATCTCCCCGCCCCGGAGGGGCGGGGCTTCTAACAGCAACAACCTTGCGAACCCCGCC
>CAYUME010000862.1:0-2394 GCA_964445475.1 uncultured Planctomycetia bacterium | reverse complement strand
TCCGCCTTCGCCCGATGGAAGCCCCGTGGACGCTTCGGCGGACCCGCCGAAGCGTCACGCGTTCGCATGCGACGCGAAAGCTGGTCCTGCAGGCCCTGAAGGCGGTCGACGGGAGGGCTGCCGGGACGGCGGCGCTACGGCGGGGTTGCAGGATGTAGCGCCGGCATCCTGCCGGCCGTGACGGCTGTAGACGGGAGGGCTCCCGGGACGCTCTTCCAAGTTCCGCGTTGGATCGGGGAACCCTGCGTTTACTGGAATGGAAGTGTCCGCACGGCCCCCGTTCCTGGAGACGCCCATGCGCCTCGCCGCCGCGCCCCTCTTCGCCGCCCTCCTTGCCGCCTCCGCGCCCGCCGCGCCGGCCGAGTCCGTCTTCCTCGAGGAGAACGGCGTCGTCTGCATCGAGGCGGAGACCACGGAAAGCCGGCTGGGCGACTGGCGGCTGCACGCCGACGCCTCCTTCAAGGACTGGGTCAAGGGCTTCCTCGGCAAGGGGTGCCTGCAGTTCACGGGGAACCAGGAGAGCAGCGGGTCCCCGAAAAGCGAGCTGGCCTTCCCGGTCCTCATCCGGAGCGCCGGCACCTACAAGCTCGCGGTCCGCGGCCTGGAGGCCCCGCTGGAGTCGGGTCAGGGCGACAAGGCCAACGACTGCTACGTCCGGATGGAGGGCCAGCCGGACTGGAAGGGCAAGTTCACCAAGTGCGTCCTGCTCGGCGACAGCTACCGGTGGAGCTGGAATGTCAAGTCCGAGTTCAAGCACCACACCTTCGAGCAGGCGACATACGACCTGACCGCGGGACTGCACACGTTCCAGGTCGCAGGCCGGTCGAAGAACTTCTTCCTCGACCGCATCGTTCTCTACATGAACCTGTCCGACAAGGAGGCCCAGGCGGAGACGCTGCCGCCCTCGAAGCGCGTCCCCCGGACGCGGTAACCGGGAACGCGTCCCCGCCCCCTGGCCCCGCATCTCCCAGAAAGGCCGCCCGCCTTGCCCTCCCCGCCCCTCCCTGCGCGATGGATGCCGGTTTTGCTCGCGGCCCTCCCCGCCTGCGCCGGCCCCGCCGCGGACCCGGCTCCCGCGCCCGACCGCCCCGCCGCGGCCGGGGCCCCCGACGCCCCCTGGTGGCGACACCCCCAGCGCCTCCTCCAGACCAACCTGCGCGAGATCGACGCGACCATGGACCTGGACCGCTACCTCCGCGAGGTGAAGGAGAGCGGCGCCAGCGTCGTCCTCTTCAACGTCGGCGGCATCGTCGCCAACTACCCCACCGACCTCCCCTTCCACTACCGCAACCCCCACATGACCGGCGACCTGGCCGGCACGGTCCTCGCGCGGCTCCACGCCACGGGGCTGCGGATGATCGGCCGGTTCGACTTCAGCAAGGTCAACGAGGCCATCGCCGCCCGGCACCCCGACTGGCTCTACGTCGGCGAGAAGGGCGAGACCGTCAACTACAACGGCCAGGTCCACGCCTGCTTCAACGGCCCGTACCAGCAGGAGCGCCTCTTCGACATCCTCGGCGAGGCCCTCGACCGCCTTCCGCTCGACGGCATCTTCTTCAACATGCCCGGCTACCAGCGGTCCGACTACAGCGGGGTGCACCACGGCCTCTGCCAGTCCGAGGCCTGCCGCCGCCGCTTCCAGGCGGAGACCGGGCTCGACCTGCCGAAGCGCCACGACCCGAAGGACCCCGTCTGCCGGCGCTACGACCGGTTCTGCGCCGAGACGGCCGACGCGCTCTACGCGCGCATCCAGGCCTTCGTCCGCGCCCGGCGGCCGGGGCTCGCCATCCTCAACTACAAGGTCGCCGGGTCCGACGTCGTCCGCGCGGAGTCCAACCGGCCGTGGATCCAGTGGGCATACGAGGATACCGAGAAGGCGATGCGGCGCCGGCTCGAGCATCCGGAGCAGCCGCTGGCCAACGCCGCCGTCCACTTCATCCACTACCCCCAGCGCCACGCCGGCGTCTCCCCCGCCGTCACCGCCCGCCGCCTCCACCAGGCCATGTTCCAGGGCCAGTGGCTCGACTTCTACTGCATCGGGCCGCTCCAGCGGCTCGAGGATCGGCTTTCCGTCGGAGTTGTCCGCGACGCCTTCACGTTCCACGCCCGGCACGAAGCCTTCTTCCAGGACCTCCGGCCGGGGGCGGACGTCGGGCTCGTCCCCTCGGGAACGGACGACTACCGGGGGCTCTTCGACGCCCTCTCCGAGCGCCACATCGGCTTCGATCTGGTCTCGCTCGACCGGTCCGACCTCTCCGCCTTCCCCGCGCTGGCCGTCCCCGACGCGGGGCGGCTCGGCGCGGCGGCGTGCCGGAGGCTGGACGCCTATGTGGCGGGAGGGGGCCGGCTCCTCCTGGACGGGGGCATCCCGGAGGGGCTGAAGGCGGCCGGGGT
>CAYUME010000861.1:0-2400 GCA_964445475.1 uncultured Planctomycetia bacterium | reverse complement strand
CCGCATCGCTCGTCCCCCTGATTCTCTGGATGGCGCGGCCGTTCTTCGTGAAGTTCGGCCGCGAATCGGAATGGCTGCATTGACCCGGCGGGGATCGAGGCCCGGCGACGGGCCGCTCCCGCGGGTCGGTTGACGGGTGACGATTGGACGGATCCGCATGCCCCGACACCGCGTGCTCCTCATCGCCATCGTATTCCTCCTGCCGTTCATGGCCGTGGAGGCGCGTCTGATCTATCTCCAGGGGATGATGGCCGACACCTACCGGGAGCAGATCCTGCGGAAGCGGACCGGCATCCGGCTCCTGCCCCTCTGGCGGGGGCGCATCCTGGACCGGACCGGGAAGGTGCTGGCGCAAGACGAGCGCGGCTTCGACGTCCAGATCCGGATCGGGGACTTCGAGAAGAATCCCGGCGCCCTCGACCGGCTCACCCGGCTCCTGCCCGACCGGCGGAAGGAGATCGAGGAGCGTCTGGGCTCCATCCGGGAACGGGTTGACGAGAAGGTCATCGGCCTGCCCCTGAAGCAGGCCCGGCGGATGCGCATCCAGGAGGCACGCGTGGCCTACCCGTTCCTGGTTGACATCCCGTTCCAGGCGGCCCTGATGATCGAGTCCCACCCGGACGCGCTTCCGGGCCTGGACGTCCAGGAGAAGCTCCGGAGACGGTATCCCCGCGGGTCCTTGGCGTCCCACGTGGTGGGGTATGTCGGCCAGATCCAGAAGGAGGAATACGACCGACTCCTGGACGGGGGGGTCTTCCGGGATGAGCTGGGCGAGTCCGTGGAAGACACGCAGTTCGATCTCCTGCGGATCCGGGGCCTCTTCATGGACGAGGTCATCGGGCGCAGCGGCGTCGAGCGGCAGTTCCACGCAGAGCTGCGAGGACGCCGGGGCGCGATCCTGCGCGAGCGGGACACCCAGAGCGGCGAGACCGTGGACGTGGCCGCGGCACGGGGAGAGCCGGGTCGGGACATCCGACTGGCACTGGATCTCGAGGCGCAATCCAGCGCGGAAAAGGCCCTGGCGGGGAAACGAGGCGCCATTGTGGCCATGGACGTCGAAACGGGCGAAATCTACGCGCTCGCGTCGGCCCCCGACTTCGACCCGAACGACCTCGCTCCCCCGCCCAACAACGAGGCCATCCGGCGCCTGTATGCGCCGGATGCCGGTCACCCCGCCCTGAACCGCGCCATCGCTTCGGCCCAGCCCCCCGGTTCGGTGTTCAAGCCCTTGACCGGGACCGCGGCCGCCCAGGAAGGGAAGATCGACGCGGGCACCACGTTCACGTGCGAGGAGTCGATCATCCTCGGCGGGCATTCATTCGACTGCTGGATCTTTGAGCACGGGCGCGGACACGGCCCTCAGGATCTTCCCGGCGCGCTCCAACGGTCGTGCAACATTTTTTTCTACAACTGCGGCAAGCGGATCGGGATGGTGCCCTTCCGCCGCTGGATGGCGGTCTTCGGACTGGGTTCCAAGACGGGGATCGAACTGCCGGGGGAGACCACGGGCCGGATTCCATCCGAGAAGGAAGCGGCCAAGGCCACGCTGGGGGAAGTGCTGAACATCTCGATCGGCCAGGGCAATCTGCTGATCACACCGCTCCAGGCCGTGCGACTCACGGCCGCCGTGGCCAACGGGGGGCGGCTCCTGCGTCCCCGCATCGCGCTGCGCGAGGGGGAGAAGCCCGAGTTCGTGGAGACTGGCGCCCGGCCGGACACGCTCGCGATCGTCCGGCAGGGCATGTGGCAGGTCGTGAACGACCCCGGCGGGACGGCGGCCCGGAGCGGGATGAGCCGGTTCCGCGCAGGCGGAAAGACGGGGACCGCCCAGACCGTCCGCGGAAAGCCGAACCATGCCTGGTTCGTGTGCTATTTCCCGCACGAGCGGCCCCGCTTCGCCATCTGCGTCTACGTGGAATACGGGGGCAAGGGCAGCGAAGCGGCGGCCCCCCTGGCGGTACCGGTCGCCGAGGCGCTCGAGCGTTACCTGGCGCCGCCCCCGGAATCCGGCGCACCCCCCGCGCCGGCGGGAGACGCGCCCGACAGGGAGGGGGCCGCCCCCCCGTCGCGTTCCGACTGAGGCGGACTGGACACGGGCAAGCATGCGACTCCGAGAGATCCTCCGGGCTAACGCGGTCATCCTGCTCTGCGTGGGCGGTCTCCTGGCGGCGAGCTTGGCGACGCTCTGGGGGGTCCCCCCGCCTCGCCCGCGCGAGGGATCCCCTCCCCTGCCCGAGCATTATTTCTTCTATAAGCAGATGGTCTGGCTGGCGGCAGGCGTGGTCGTCCTGGCCATCCTGATGATTCCCCATTATCTCCGGTTCCGGTCCCACGCCTACTGGCTCTTTGCGCTCTCCCTGGTGGCGGTGGCGGCCCTTCGTTTCGCGCCCCCCGCCTTGG
>CAYUME010000860.1:0-2402 GCA_964445475.1 uncultured Planctomycetia bacterium | reverse complement strand
TCGCCTGCCTCGCGATGACACCCCGAGGGGGGTCCGTTGCCGTGACACACACCCGCCGCCGGGACGCGCCCCCTGAGCCCCCCCCGCGACTCGAAAGCATCCGGCCCGCGTCTGTCGAGGGTCATCGACACGCCGCATCGGCGCGTTCCGCGTGATCCGCGACTCCCTCCTCCCGCTCCGCGTGCTCCGCGTTTTCCGCGGGCCTACTGCATCGCCGCCCGGATCGCCTCCCACGCCAGGTCCGCCGGCCGCGCCCCCTGTGCCGCCGCCAGCGCCGCCGCCGCCCCCGCCGCCTCCCCCATCGGCACCGAGTTGCCGGTCACCCGGTAGCTCGCGTGCGCGATGAAGTCCCCGCTGATGCACCGTCCCGCCATCAGCAGGTTCTCCACGTCCTTCGAGACCAGCGCGCGGAACGGGACGTCGTAGGGCTTCGCCCGGACCTTCCCCCCCTCGATCCCCTTCGTCGCCTTCGGGTCCGTGCTGTGGACGTCGACCGGGAAGGTCACCTGGCAGACCGCGTCCGGGTGGCGCGCGCCCTTCACGAGGTCGTCCGTCGACACCGTGTACAGACCCCGGATCCGGCGTCCCTCGCGCACCCCGATGTGCTCGGCCGTCGCCACCACGCGCAGGCCCTTCCAGATCCCCCCCAGGGCGCGGAGCGCGTCGACGAGGCGGTGGACCTCCGCGCGGGCGCGGATCGTCGACTCCGAGATCTTCGCGGCGTCGTCCGCCATCACGCCGTATTCGTGGTTCGCCATCATGCAGAAGAGGCCGCCGGGGAGCGGGAAGAGCGTCGGCTGGTGGTAGGACGGCTCGACGCCCGCCTTCTTGAATTCCGCCAGCAGGCGCCCCTTGGGGTTCCGCTCGCCGCGGGGCTCCGCGAGGCTGCGGACGTAAAGGGCGATGGCGTCGGCCTCCACCCCCGCCAGCAGCGCGATCAGGCTGAGCGGTTGGACCTGGCCGGTGCCCTCGCGCCCCACGTCGAACCCGCAGCCCGCCTGAGCCGCCAGGTCCCCGTCCCCTGTCGCATCCACGAAGACCTTGCCCGCCCAGGCTTGGCGGCCCGACTTGGACTCGGTGACCGCGATGGCTAGTCGGCCTCCCGCGTCCTTAGCGGCCGCCGTGACGCGCGTATGAAGCTGGACCCGGACGCCCGCCTCACCGCAGAGTTCCTCGAGCAGGAGCTTCATGATCTCGACGTCGTAGCCGACCGCCTTGCCGCCGCCCTCGCCGTGCAGCGCGCCGGCGCCGCGCCGCGCCAGCTCGTCCGCGACCCGCTTCATCAGGCCGCCCTTGTTCTGGACGTCGAGGATCCAGCAGAGCAGGCCCGCCGTCCAGACGCCGCCGAGGCAGCCGTGGACCTCGAGCAGCCGGGTCCTGGCGCCTGCCCGGGCCGCGGCGATCGCGGCGGCGATACCGGCCGGGCCGGCCCCGCAGACGACAACGTCGGCCTCCTCGGCCACCGGGACATCCATCGCCGGCTGGCGCCACGTCTTCGCGCCCGGGACCGGGGCGCCGGCCCCGCCGCCCCCCGGCGCCGCACACGCGGAGGTCCCCGCCATCGCCGCCGCCACGCCGGAGCCCCTCAGGAATTCCCGCCGCTTCAGGCTCCCCAGCATGGCGTCAGCCCTCCTCGGGATCCAACGTCTCACCGTACGCGCGACCGCGAGCCGTTAACGACCGCTTATTCGAACGGCCACGTCAGCGACCCGCTTCCCCACGGCCCGGGCCATCCCCAGCCCGACCTCGTCCCCCGCCACGCTGTCCTTCCCGTCGTTGAGCACGGCCGCCCCGAAATGGGCGTACGGCTGGGCGCTCCCGACGAGGACCATCTCCTGGTACATCATCGCGACAAGCACCGAGATGACCGCCAGCTCCTGGCCGCCGTTCCGGGAGCCGCCGACGGCGAGGCAGGCGCCGACCTTGTTCCGCAGGGTGAAGCCGTCCTTGCGGAACTGCGTCCAGCGGTCGAGGAAGGCCTTGCCCAGCGCCGTCGTGCCGCCCATGTAGACGGGCGTCCCGATGACGATCCCGCCCACCGCCGGGTCGGCCAGCCGGGTCGCCAGCGCCGGGAAGTCGTCCCGGTGCTTCTCCGGGATGGGGATGCCGGCCGCCGCGTCGCCGTGAAGCTGGAGCCCCGCCAGCTCGATCAGCTCCGTCTCGATCCGGTCAGGAGCCGCCTCGCGCGCGGCGTCCAGGCAGACCGTCAGGGCCGCCGCCGTCGTCTTGCCGGCGCGGGGGCTGCAGGAGACGCCGAGGATCCGGATCCGTTGCCCGTCCGATGCCATCGCGCCGCTCCTGAAGGAAGGAGGGTGTTATTTCGCGGCCGCCAGCTTCAGCGCCAGCGCCGCCACGTTCCGGCCCAGGTTGACCGCCGTCTTCATCCCGTCCTCGTCCTGCGC
>CAYUME010000859.1:0-2405 GCA_964445475.1 uncultured Planctomycetia bacterium | reverse complement strand
GGGCGGCGCCTCCCCGTCCTCCACCTGCCACGCCAGTCTCCTGGACTCTTCGCAGGTCATGACACCCGGTCCCGAATCACGGTGCCGCATCACCGAAACAGGCTCCCGCCCAGAGCGAAGGGCTCGTGGACGTTCCGCGTGGCGTCCCTGGCGCCAGGGCGGTTCAATTCCGCAACCGCTCCCGCAGACGCGCCACCGCGTCGTGCATCCGGCCGAGCACGGTGTTGAGGGGACACCCGAGCACGCCCGCCATCTCGCGGAACGTCATTCCCGAGTGCATCCGCATCAGGAACACCTCGCGCTGGACCGGCGGAAGCAGGCGGACCGCCCCCTCCATCCGCTCCACCGCCTCGCGGCCGGCGGCGTCCCGGTCGGCCCCGGGGGAGGTGCCCGGGACGGGCAGCCGACCGATCGTCCGGGCCTCCCCGGCGCGCCGGCGCAGGGCATCACGCGCCGCGTTCGCCGCGATCGTGAAGACCCAGGCCTGGAACCGGCCCTCGTGCCGGTACCGGGCCAGGCCGTCGAGGAGCCGCAGGCACGTCTCCTGGAAGCAATCCTCCGCGTCGGCATCCGATCCGACAAACCGGGTCAGGAAGGCGAGGAGGGACGGCCCGAAACGGTCCAGGAACGACCGGACGGCCGCCGGGTCCCGCGCCCGCAGGCGATCCACCCAGCCGTCACCGGGCTCGGGAACAGGCATCCGCGCTCCTATCCCGCTAACGGAAGAGCGGACGGATTATTGCCGGGAACGCGAAAAAGGCAACTCGGACAGGAAAACAAAAAGGAGAAAAGGAGGGGCGCCTCGCCCCTCGCCTTTCTCCCGGCCCCGCATCCCGCGCGCCCCGCCTACTGCGGCTTCCGCTTCATCAGAAGCGTCCAGTCCGACTGCGAGACCAGCTCGCCGTTCTGGTTCCGGACGCGGACGTCGAAGACCACCGTTCCCTGCGCCGGGTTCCGCGGGTCTTCATTCTTGTCCTTCACCTTCATCCTGCACCGGATCCGGTCGCCGAAATAGACGGGCCGGATGAAGCGGGCGCTGAGGTTGACGAAGGCGAGGGTGGTCCCCGCGAACCGCCCGGTCCGGCAGGTCAGGCCGGTCGTCGCCGACAGGACGAGCATGCCGTGCGCGACCAGCTTGCCGAAGGGGCCCTCCCGGGCGTACGACTCCTCGACGTGGAGAGGGTTCGTGTCCTCCGAGAGCTTCGCGAAGGCGTCGACATCCTCCTTCGTGATCAGCCGGTCCTCGCTCTCCTGCGCATGCCCGACCTGGAAATCCTCCCAGTACCAGCCGGTCGCGTGGAATGTCATGCGGCCTCCGTTGTTGAAATAACGGCTCCACGCTCACGCTCTACGCTCCACGCTAAACGCTCTGCGCGCGACAGGTCGTGCCGCCTTACGACACCCTGCCCTCCACGATCCGTCTCAACCGTCTCGCCGCCGCCCGGGGGGCTCTCGCCCCCGCCACCGCCCCGCAGACCGCGATCCGCCGCGCGCCGGCACGGACGACGCGTCCCGCATTGACCGCCGAGATCCCCCCGATCGCGAAGAACGGCGCGTCCAGCTCCCGCGCCGCGGCCCGGACGAACGAGAGGCCGGCCGGCGCCAGCGACGGCTTCGTCGCCGTCGTGAAGACCGGCCCGACCGAGACGTAGTCGGCCCCGGCCGCCAGGGCCGCCCGAGCCTCGCGGAGCGAATGGGACGTCGCCCCGATCACCGCCGACGGCCCGAGGATCCGCCGCGCGGCGGGGACGGGCAGGTCGTCCGCCCCGAGATGGACGCCGTCCGCCCCGCAGGCCGCGGCGAGGTCCGCCCGGTCGTTCACGAGCAAGAGCGCCCCGTGACGATGCGCAAGACGGGCCAGCCGGCCGGCCAGGGACAGCAGCGCCCGGTCCGCCATCCCCTTCTCGCGAAGCTGCAGGACGTCCGCCCCGCCGGCGAGGGCCTCCGCCGCGACGCGCTCGAGCGGGCCCGAGGCCAGCTCCCGCGTCAGGAGCACCTGGAGCCGCGCGTCGGCCAGCCGACGCCGGGGCACGGCCGCGGCGAGCAGCCGGGAGGCCAGGACGTAGGCCGCGAAGCGTGCCACCCCCGCCTCGCGGGATCGGGGAATACTCTCCAACCGGCTCCACTCCTCGATCGACCGGAGGGCCTCCCCCAGCCGGGCGAAGTTCGCCGCCAGGGCCTCGGCCGCGTCCCGGTACGGGCGCTTGGGACCGGCCCGGGGCTCGCGACCGACGTCCCCCGCCGCGTCGCGTGCGGCCACCCGGCCGCCGCCGAGCGCGCGACCGAGGGCCGCCACCCGGTGGCGAAGTGCCTTCACCGCGCGCGCCGCCCCCGCGTCCTCCAGGACGAACCGCGCGTAGTCCACGATCACGCGCGCGGCCTCCGCCGCGCGGTTCACGTTGGCG
>CAYUME010000858.1:0-2405 GCA_964445475.1 uncultured Planctomycetia bacterium | reverse complement strand
CGCTCCGCCCGACGCCCCGCGCACGACCGCCAGCACCGTCTCTCCCCCCTTTACATGATCGCCCACTTTGACGCGAACCTCCAGTGAAACCGGCCGGGAGAGATACAGCTCGGTCCGGGATCCGAACTTGATCATCCCGAACCGGTCGCCCCGCCCGAGCCCGTCGCCCAGCCGGCAATCGGTCACGATGCGCTGCGCCAGCGCGCCGGCAATCTGGCGGACGAGCACGCGTCCCCCGGGCACCGCATCCGTCTGCAGCCCCACGGAGCTGCACTCGTTCTCCCGGCTGCAGGCGTCGAACCGCAGGGCGCTGAGGAAACGGCCACGACGGTAATCCAGGTAGGAGACGCGCCCCGCCACGGGGGCCCGGTTCACGTGCACATCGAAAACCGACAGGAAAATCCCGATCCGGAGGGAATCCTCGCCGACAAACGGAGCCCCGACGCAGGTCGAAACATCCGTGACGGTCCCGTCCGCGGGCGCCACGATCAGGCCGGGAGCGGAGGGCACCCGCCGTTCCGGGTCCCGGAAGAAATGAATCAGGAAGGCCAGGAGGACCGGGGGGAGGATCGCTGCCCACGGGACCGCCAGATACAGGGCCCCGCCCAGCAGCAGCAACCCGACGGTGGCGACGGCCAGCTCGGCCCGACCGTAACGAGCCACAGGCAGCGCCATCGAATCGGTCTCCATCCCGAGGTCAGAACAGCCGATATACCTATCGGAGTGGCGCTGGGTCGCCTCAGGCGGTCTTATCCGCGCCTGCTCATTGTCCCGTTCACGAAGGACCGTGTCAACAGGAAATGCCCGGAGGCCGGCAGCCCCTCGTCGCAACGCGTTGCATGGGAACCAGTTCGAGATGAGCCCCCGCATTCCCCCACAGACGGCTCCGGGAGACGACGTCGCGATCTCCGCCCGGGATGTCCGGGAGAGACTCCCCGACAGCGTGCCGGCCTCCACGAGTACGCCCGGAGGGAAGGCGCCAGGTCCCCTCCGCCGGACCGGCACGCGATCCACACTGTCCGTTTCGATCCGGTTTGCGCTCGCCGTAGCGGGCGCCGTCCTGCTCGGCCTGCTGGTCCGGTCCAGCATCCGAGCCCACGAGAAGAACACGGCACTCTGGTCGCGGGCCGAGGCGCTGAGCGCGGAATGCCTCCGGCTGGAAGCAAGGCGGGCCGACCTCTCCCGCGAGGCCTACGCCCTGGAGCAGGACCCCTTCTACGTCGAGAAGCGGATGCGCCAGGATTGGCGCCAGCTGCGCGAAGGGGAGATCGTCCTGGATCGACCACGATCCCGGTAGGCCGACGCGGCGTCCGCCGCTCCTTCCGACACCGTCAATCCGGGACCCGCCACGCCCGCCCGTCCTGGTCCGTCAGGCGGCTCGCCGGCTCCGGCCCCCACGAGCCGGCGGCGTAGCTCGAGATCGATTGCGCCCCGTCCGCCTCCCAGCGTTCCAGGATCGGCATGAGGAACTTCCAGCAGAGCTCGACCTCGTCCTGGCGCGCAAACAAGGTCTGGTCCCCGAGCATGGCGTCCAGAAAGAGGCGTTCATACGCCTCGGGCGGCTCGATTCCGAAAGCCTCGACGTAGTCGAAGTCCATCGTGACGGAGCTGAGGCAGAGCTTCGGCCCGGGGTGCTTCGACTCGAAACGCAGGGAGATCCCCTCGTCGGGCTGGATGCGCATGACGAGAAGGTTCGAGGCGAGGTCCTCGGGCCGGAGCGGGTTGAACAGGGAATGCGGGACGTGCTTGAACTGGACGGCGATCTCCGTGACGCGGGCGGGAAGCCGCTTCCCCGAACGGAGATAAAACGGCACCCCCCGCCACCGGCTGTTGTCGATGGCCAGGCGCATGGCGACGTAGGTGTCGGTCGCGGAATCGGGACGAACGCCGGGCTCCTCGCGATACCCGGCGACCTCCTCCCCTCCCGCCGTCCGCCCCCGCACGTACAGGCCGCGCACGAGGTCGTCCGCCACGCGGTTTCCCGCGATGGGGCGGATCGACCGGATGACCTTCGCGCGCTCGTCCCGCACGCGGTCGGCGTCAAAGGTCGCGGGCGGCTCCATGGCGACGATCGCCACGAGCTGCATCATGTGGTTCTGAAAGATGTCCCGGATGCACCCGGCCCCCTCGTAGTACCCCGCCCGGTGCTCGAGACCGATCGACTCGGCGACGACGATCTGGACATGGTCGACGTAGAGGCGGTTCCAGACCGGCTCGAAGATCGTGTTGGCGAAACGGAGCAGGAGGATGTTCTGGACGGTGTCCTTCCCCAGATAATGATCGATGCGGTAGATCTGCTCCTCGGTGAAGGCGCCGGCGATGACCCGGTTGAGGGCGCGTGCGGTGGCGTCGTCGCGGCCGAAGGGCTTTTCCACGACGATACGCACGTTCGCGCCCTCCTTTTC
>CAYUME010000857.1:0-2407 GCA_964445475.1 uncultured Planctomycetia bacterium | reverse complement strand
GATCCGCCACCGCCATCGCGTCCCACGCCTCTCCCGCCGCCCGGTTCCGCATCCGTCCCCGCTCCCGCCCGTCCGCGTCGAGAAAACGGACGTCCGGCACCACCACCGCGTGAAAGGCCCGCGCCGCGGCCGGGTCCGCGCCGACCGCGATGCGCACGGCGACAAACGACCGGGCCGCCTCGATCACCCGCGGATCCGCGAAGGGACCCGACTCCAGCTCGGCGCAGCGCCGCGAGCCGTTCGACACGAACGCGAGCAGGACCGGCCGCCGCTCCGCCTTCGCCCGGGCCAGGGCCAACGGCAGATCCGCCGTCCATTCGATCCGAGGCGGAGACGGAGGCGAAGCCGGAGGCGTCCCCTGCCCGCAGGCGGAGAGCAGCGCGAACAGCAGCATCCCGGTTTTGCCCTTTGCCACCCGGCCCCTCCCGAACGCGGCACGCTTCATGCGGCACGCTCCACGCGGTACGCGGCACGCCCAGCGCCAGCCCCCTCCTATACATCATCGACCATTTCGCCGGCTTCGTGCCGGGAAACGCCCCCCCTTTTTCCTGCCCTCGCCACTTTTTCTCGTGTACACTCGATCCCCCGATGGATATCCGCCGGGGAGCGGGGGCCCGCCGGATCTCCATGAACACGCCGCTCGACAATGCGACGTTCGTCGTTTTCGACGTCGAGACGACCGGCCTCTCCCCCCGGACGGGCGATCGCATCTGCGAGATCGGTGCGGTCCGGATCCGGGGGACCGTGGAGTTCGGCCGTTTCCAGTCGCTCGTCAATCCCGAGCGCCCCATCCCCCCCCGCGTCACCGCCATCCACCACATCACGGACGAGATGGTCGCGGGCGCGCCGCGCTTCCGCGACATCGCCGCCGACTTCCTCGGCTTCGCCGAAGGCGCGACGCTGGCCGCCTACAATGCCGTCTTCGACCTCGGCTTCCTCAACGAGGAGCTCCGGCGGATCGGGACGCCCCCGTGGAACGCGCCGGCGCTGGACGTCCTCGTCCTCGCCCGCCGGCTCCTCCCCGGCATGCGCCACCCCCTCTGGCAGGTCGCCCAGGTCCTCGGCATCCCCTTCCCCCTCCAGCACCGGGCGATGGCCGACGTCGAGGTGACGGCCGAGGTCTACCGCCGTCTGCTCGCGAAGATGGGCGAAAACGGCCTCCCGACGCGGGACGAGCTCCTGATGCTCGGCGCGCCGCGCAGCGTCAAGGCCCCCCGCGAGGTCGACCCCGCCCTCCGCGGCCTCGTCGAGCAGGCCATCGCGTTCGGCTTCCGCCTCCGCATCCGGTACGCCTCCACCGCCAAGCGCGAGCTGACGGAGCGCGTCATCGACCCGAAGGACATCGTCGAGTCGCACGGCGCCGAGTATGTCGTCGCCCACTGCCACCTCCGCAAGGACGAGCGCAGCTTCCGGCTCGACGGCATCCTCGACGTCGCGATCGCCGACGCGACCCCGGACCTCTTCCCGGGCTGATCGCGGGCGGGGCCCGCGTCCCCGCGCGGGGCGCGTCCCAATTCGCGTCCCGCGCGCTATGTACTGGAGAGGAAGGAGATCGCCCCCATGCCCGGCGGCGGGACCCCGTCCGAGCGCGAGCTGCGCAACCGCCTCGTCGCCCTCCTGGCGACGCACCAGCGGCGCCTCTTCGCCTACCTCCACACCCTGGTCCCCGATCCCCACGCGGCCGAGGACCTCCTGCAGGAGACCTGCCTCGTCATCAGCGAAAAATTCCACGAGTTCCGGCCGGGAACGGACTTCCTGGCGTGGGCCTTCCAGATCGCCTGGTGGCGCGTCCGCGCCGCCCGCCAGAAGTATGCCCGCTCGCGGGTCTTCTTCGACGACGACGTCCTGGAGGCGGTGGCCACCACGTCGGGAGCGATGACGGGAACGCTGGACTGCCGGCGCGAGGCCCTCTCCACCTGTCTCGACCGGCTCCCCGCCCGCGACCGGGACCTCGTCTTTGCCCGCTACGAGCCCGGGGGGGGTGTCGAGGAGGCGGCCCGGCGCTCCGGCCGCTCGATCGTCGCCACCTACAAGGCGCTCGCCCGCATCCGGAAGATCCTCCACGACTGCGTCTCCCACCGGACGGTGGAGGAGGGCCTGGCATGACGATACCCGACGGGGATCTCCTGGAGCTGCACGAGCTCGTCAATGCCGCCGTGGACGGCCGGCTGACGGGACCTCGGCGCGAGCGCCTTCAACAGGTCCTCCGGGCGTCGGAGGCGGCACGGCGGGCCTACGTCCGCCTGATGGGCCTCTCCGCGGACCTGGCGGCCGTCGCGGCCGAGTCCCAGTCGAGCGACGCCTCCTCCAGCGGCATCCGCCGCGTGCACCGCCCCCGCCGTCGCCCCGCCCGGTTCCTCCTCCTCGCGGCGGCCGCCGCCGTGCCGGTCGCCGTCGCCGCCGCCTT
>CAYUME010000856.1:0-2408 GCA_964445475.1 uncultured Planctomycetia bacterium | reverse complement strand
TGATGGCCCCGAACCCGGTGATGATATCGGCGATCACCTGATTGGCGATCTGCTGGAGCGCCGTCAGCCGCTTCCCCGCTTCGTCGGAGGCGGCGGCGACCAGGGCGATGCCCTCGGTTCGGAGCCTCGCGAGCAAGCCCAGGACGGTTTCCGTGCCGTCCTCCAAGCCCGCCGTTTCGACCTCCGGCTCCCACGTCAGGAGGTCGAGGTTCGCCGCGGCCAATTCCTGGAAGGCTGCGGCGACGTCCAGCGTCGCGACCTTGAGCCCGACCATCTGCCCGGTGATGTTGTCCACGGGCGCGACCAGGCCCTCGAACGAGGCCTTCTCCTTGTCGGCCCCGACCGCGACCAGGTCCATGACGCCGGAGAGCTTCAGGCTCTCCCCGTAGAGGCCCACGAACAGCTTCTTCAGCTCCTCGCCCTCGCCGCCCGTGACGATGGCCTCGAAGGCCTGGCGGCTGTTCTGGCCGTACTTGTCCCAGACCGCGGTCAGGTCATCCAACGTGAACTTGACCTCACCGAGGATGTTCGTCTGGGCCCGGAGCGCCGCCTCCGCGATGGAGCTCCACCCGCCGCCGACCTTGTAAATGAGGGTGTCCCACTTCCGCGTCAGCTCGTCGACCTCGTCGGAGTGATCCTTGAAAACGTTCTTCCGCAGGAACTCCGCGGCGGCGAAGGCGGCGTCGGCCGCGGCGAACGCGAACGCCAGGCGCCCGAGGGACAGGTGGAGCAGGCGGACGCCCTCGACGATCCTCGGCAACATCACCAGCACCGGGCCGAGGATGGCCGCGAACGCGCTCAGCTTGAGCGTGGAGGCCGCAAGAGCCTGCGCCAGGGCGCCGTGCTCGGCGATCCAGCCCCGGACCTTCGCGACCACGCCCGTGACCCCCTCCATGAACTCCTGCGCGATCGGCAGGAGGCCCGTCGCGATCTGCTGGACGAGCCCCGCGCCGGCCGCCTTGAGGTCCGTCAGCGCGTCGTTGAAGGCGTCGGCGGCCCGCGCAGCCGGGCCATCGAAGACCACGCCCAGGCGCCGGGCCTGTTCGGCTTCGGCCCTGAGCCCGTCCGCGCCCAAATTGAGGAGCGGGACGAGCTCCATGCCGCTCCGCCCGAAGATGTCCTGGGCCAGGGCCGCCTTCGTGGCCCCGTCCTCCATCCCGGCGAACTTGTCGGCCACCTCCAACATCACGTCGTTGAGGGGCCGCAGCTGGCCGCCGGTGTCCGTCACGCTGATCCCCAGCGCGTCGAAGGCCCGCTTGGACTCGGCCAGGCCGTTCTTCGCGTCCATCATCCGCGAGGACAGGCCCCGGAACGCCGTCGCGAGGCCCTGAAGCGAAGAGCCCGACTTTTCCGCGGCCAGCTTGTAGGAGCTCAGCGTCTCCGCGGCGACGCCGGTCCGGATCGCGAGGTCGTTTATCTCGTCGCCCGCGTTGGCCGTCTTCTTCATCATCGCGCCGAGGGCGCCGACAACGCCCAGGCCGACCAGGGACATGACCTTGCCAACCTTCGCGAACTTCTCCCCGAGGGCCGCGACCTCGCTCTGTGTCTTGGCCATCCCCATCGTGAAGCCGCTCCGGTCAAGGATCAGCTTCGCGACGATGGACCCGGCCATGAAACCGCCCATCTCTGCCATTTTCTTACCTTCCTTCTAAGTAGGTTTTCAGCGCCCGCTCACAGGCCGGGTGCATCTTCTCGAGCTTCCGGGTCTGCCGCCTCCAGCCTCCGGCGAGAATGAACTCCTGGAGGATCAGCTCCACTTTCGAGAGCGTCAGCCAGGGGTCCGTCCCGGCCAGGAACAGCCACCAGCGAACAGCCTCGCGCTCGAGCGTCTTCCCCATCTCGCCGAGCTTGGCGTTGACCTCGCCCAGGGTCTTGACCCCGAAATGCTCGGCCACGCGCGCGATCCCCTCGTCCGTGAGGCGGACCTCGCGCTCCTTGTCCAGAAAAACCGTGTTGTTCATTTCCTTCCTCCGCCGTTCCGCTTGTCCGCCACATCGCACGCCTGTTCGATGAGCGGGAGGAGTCCACGCCACACATGCGGCGCAAGCGTCATGCCCCCCGCGCGCTCCTCGGCGCCCGAGTCGGCAACGCCCTCCGGCTGTTGGAAACTGTGCAAGTACACGTAGGCCTTGCCGTCGTATTCGCCGAACGAAACCCGGATCACCTGGAAGCGGTTCTTGCGGAACGTCCCGATGATTTCCTTCCCCGATGCTTGAATCATGCTATGCTCCTAATCTCTCCGTCCTTGGGATCGGCCCTCCGGCCCTCCAGTCGAGCAGCCGGGCCAGGTTGGTCTTCTCCCGAATCTCGATCTTGTAGCCCGCCAGCAGGCCCAGAAACTGCCGCACCGTGTCGGCGCTCGGCTCCTGCAGATGGCAGCCCTTCGAGTCCGCCCCGACGTTGACGAA
>CAYUME010000855.1:1764-2414 GCA_964445475.1 uncultured Planctomycetia bacterium | reverse complement strand
CTGAAGGCGCCGTGGCCGCCGTCGCTGATGACCCACCGCGCGATCCTGTCCGTCGACGGGTCGGAGATCCCGCTCGACGGGCGCCTCGCGGTGGGGGAGAAGGGCGAGCTGCGGCTCGTCGCTCTCGGCGCGATGGGGCAGGTCGTCTTCGAGCTTCTCGCCGAGCCCGGCGCCGCGCCGCGGGTGCTCCGGACGGCCCCCGCGTTCCCCGCGGCGTGGGCGCGGGACTTCGCTGCGCGCGACCTCGACACGGTCTTCCGAGCGCGACCCGCGGGGTGCCGGGTCGAGACGGGCGAAGGCGAGGGACGGCTCCTCGCGCCGGACGGGACCTGGATCCGGCATTTCTCGCCGGAGCCGCGGGGTTCCGGGGCGCTCCACCCGTTGGCCTGGTCCCGCATCGAGGGGGTCCGGGGTCGCGCCCTTGTCGACGCCTGTGTCTACCGCGTCGCGGTGCTCGAGCCCAGGGAGTTCGAGGGGCTCCAGCAGCCGGTCCCGTCGCGCGTCCGGATCGAGGCGGTCGGCTACACGATCGACATCCGGATCATCGACCTCAAGCCGGGCCCGCCGCCGGTGCGCCTCTTCCGGCCGGCGGTTGAAGAAACCACGGATGAACACAGATGAACACGGATTAGAAAATGAAAATCCGTGTG
>CAYUME010000855.1:0-1754 GCA_964445475.1 uncultured Planctomycetia bacterium | reverse complement strand
GGAGGCGACGAAGGACGGGCATGAGATTCGGCGTGATCCGCGTTATCTGCGGGCATGAGATTCGGCGTGATCCGCGGGCTGGGGGTGCGGTTTGACCGCGCCGGATCCTTTTCTGCGAGGGGCCGTGAGAGACGTCATCGAGCGGGCCCGCGTGGGCGGTATGGACCGGGACGCCGACGGGAATCCCGCCTTCGCGTTCCGCTTCGCGGAAGACGAGCCCTTATTCCGGGGGCATTTCCCCGGGAAGCCGATCCTTCCCGGCGTCTTCCAGGTCGAGATGGCGCGCCGGGCCGCCGAGTGGGCGACCGGGCGGTGTTTCGCCCTCCGCGAGGTCGGCAAGGCGAAGTTCACCCGGCCGATCCTGCCGGGCGAGACGGTCCGGCTGGCGCTGCGCCTGGCGGAGGCGGGGGACGCCGTCTCCGCCGCCGCGAGGTTCTCCGTCGGCGGGGAGCCGGCGGGCGAGGTGAATCTGACGCTGGGGGCGGAGGACCCGTCGCCCGCGGCGGACGGCGACCCGGAAGACGCGGGGACGGTCGCGGAGGATCCCTGAAGGCGTGGCGATGAACGGCGATCCCGCGACGACGACGCCCGCTTCCGCGCCGCCCCGGCGCCGGCGGCTGCGCCGGTGGCTGCTGGCCGGCCTCGCCGCGCTGGCCGCGCTCCCCCTCGCCGTCTATTTCGCGATGCTCCTGCTGATGTGGATCTGGACGGCGAACCCGCCCGCCGCGCCCGCCGACGCCACGATCCTCCGGGAGCGGGTCGTCCGCGGCGGGGCGCGGGCCTCCCTCGGCCGCTGCTGGTTCGAGACGCGGGACGGGCTGCACGTTCTGTACGTGACCGGGACGCCCTTTGCGATGGGCTACGCCAACGGCGTCCTGACGCAGGACCTGATCCGCGCCCAGGAGGAATACCTGCTCGACCTGGTCCGGACCCGGATCCCCAGCGCCGTGGGCCGGTTCCTGGTGATGTTCTACGTGACGTACCACAACCGCGACCTCCCCCGCCACGTCGCGCCGGACCTCCAGCTCGAGATCCTCGGCGTCACGCGCGGGGCGCCGGACGCGCACCCGGAGGTCGGACCGTACTTCCACCGCGTCCTGAACTACCACGCGGCGCACGACATCTCGCACCTGCTGATCGGCAGCCCCTGGGTCGCCGGCTGCACCGCCTTCGGCGCCTGGGGGGCGGCGACGGAGGGCGGCCGGCTCGTGGCCGGGCGGAACTTCGACTGGGAGGCCGGCGACTGCTTCGACGCGAGCCGGGTCCTGGTCCTCTGCGAGCCGGACGAGGGGATCCCCTTCGTCTCGCTCGCCTGGTCGGGCATGGCCGGCGCCGTCTCGGGGATGAACCGCGCGGGGGTCTCCGTCACCATCAACGGCATCCGCGGCCGCCCGCCGGACGACACGGGCACGCCTGTCTCGCTCGTCGTGCGCGACGTCCTGCAGCACGCGGAGACACTGGACCAGGCGGTCGCCCTCATCCGGGGCGCGAAGGTCTTCGTCTCCGAGCTCTTCCTCGTCGGGAGCCGCGCCGATGGCCGGTTCGTCGTCGTCGAGAAGACGCCGGCGACGACGGCGGTACGGGAGGGGGTCGAGGGGACGGCCGTCTGCGCGAACCACTTCGAGACGGACGCGCTGAAAGGGGGCGCGGACAACGTCGCGTTCATGGCGGAGGGGCCGTCCGTCGCGCGGCACGACCGGCTGCGCGAGCTGCTTGCGGGAGCGCGGGGCCGGATCGACGGGCGGCGCGCGGTG
>CAYUME010000854.1:0-2416 GCA_964445475.1 uncultured Planctomycetia bacterium | reverse complement strand
GCCGGGGGCCGTACTGGTGGGGGCGGTAGCGGTAGAGGACGTCGAACGCCACCTCGCGGGCCCGGAAGCTTACCATCCGCTGCGACCACCCGTTCTTCACCGTCTGTCTCCCCTCCACGGTGAAGATGAAGTACTCGGAGAGCCCCTCCTTGACGATCGCGGGGGCCTCCCTGGGCTTGGCCTCCCTCTTCGCGCCCTCCGCGGCGAGCCGATCCGCTTTGTCGACGGCGTCGCGCAGCACGGCCATCGCGGCCGGCGGTGCGGGCGGCATCCGCCCCTGGGCGAGCTGGGCGATCTTCTCGACGAGATTGATGGTGCCCACGACGAGGCGGACCTGCGCCCCCTCGTAGTCTTCCCCCGACCGGTTGATCACCGTCACGTACCCGTCCACCGACGCCTTCTCCTCCGCCACGTCGGAGATCATCGTGTAGTCCGCGTTCCAGGAGATGCCCGACGTGAAGTACGACACCTCCACCACCGCCTGGCCCTCGAACTTCGACGCCACGTTCCAGATCAGCACCTGGGGACGGTCGGCGGGGAAGGTCGTGTCCGCAATCTCGATCTCCTGCTCGTGCTCGACCGGCCGGAAGTAGACGCTGGTCGGATCGATCAGCGTGTTCGCCCACGAGAACTGGAGCTTGTTGGAGCCCCGCTTGAAGGTGATGGCGCGGGTCTCCTTCACCAGCGTCAGGTCCTCCGAGTTGTAGATCGTCAGCTGCACCCCGTCGCGCGGCGGCAGCGTCACCAGGTCCACGTCGCGGGCCTGCGCGGCAGATCCCGCCAGGAGCGCGATCGCCAGGGCCCGCATCGCAATCTGCTTCATGGTCGTTTCACCTGTCTCGGTGTCCCTCTTCGTCCTCTCGTCGGCAAATCCCTATTGTCCGGCCAGCTTCACCCGCTCCTGATTCTGTGCCGTGCCAGCGTGGAAGGTCCCCTTCGACACCACCTTTCGCGTCGCGCCCGCGGGGATCTCGAGCGTGTACTCGACCGTCTGGAAATCGTAGAGCTTCAGCCCCGGCACCTCCATCCCGAACTCCACGTCGCCCTCGATCACGTGCCGGATCTCCAGCTGGACCGCCTTCTGCCGGTAGTTCCGGATCTCCTCCTGCCACGTCTGCGCCTCGTCCCAGCCCTCGACCTGCGGGTCCGGGGCGGGCGAAAAAAGGAAGTTGCTGCGCGCCGTGTCGAGGACGACGCGCGCGTAGACGATCTGGTCGTCCTCGCCGACGTTCAACTCGACCTTCTCCTTGATGGGGATGTACTTCACATCCTCGGCGGTGAAGAAACTGAGCCCGCCCTTCCCGTTGTCGCGGAAGACGCGGATCACGCCGTCGGGGAGCGGCGACTCGCCCATCTTGTGCTCTTTGTCATTGGCCAGGATGAAGAAGCGCACGGGCTGTTCCCCGTACTCGTGCTCCCGCTGGCGGTAGAGGATTTCGAAGGGGACCTCGCGGGCGCGGAAGGATACCATCCGCTGCGACCACCCGGTCTTCACCGTCTGCCTCCCCTCTACGGTGAAGATGAAGTATTCCGACAGCCCCTCCTTCACGATCTCGGCGGGGGCGCTTTCTCCCGGAACGGCAAAGGCCGCGCCTCTTCCCGCGTCCTTCTCCGCCCGCTCCAGCGACAGCTCCAGGGCATCCAGGCGCTGTTTCTTCCCCCCGGTTCGCGCGGCGTGCCCGCGTTGCGCCAGCTCGGCGATCTTTTCGACGAGGTTGATGGTGCCGACCACCAGCCGGACCTGCGCCCCCTCGTAGTCCTCGCCGGAGCTGTTCGCCACCGTCACGTACCCGTCCACCGCCGCCTTCTCCTCCGCCGCGTCGGAGATCATCACGTAGTCCGCGCTCCAGGAGATGCCGGAGGTGAAGTAGGACACCTCGACCATCGCCTGGCCCTCGAACTTCGACTCCACGTTCCAGATCAGGAGGTCGGGCCGGGCAACGGGGAATGTCGTGTCGGCGACCTCGATCTCCTTGTCGCGCTCGACCGGCCGGAAGTGAACGCTGGTGGGATCGATCAGCGTGTTGGCCCACGAGAACTGGATCTTGTTGGAGCCCTTCTTGAACGTGATCGCCCGGGTCTCCTTGACCAGCGTCAGGTCCTCCGAGTTGTAGATCGTCAGCTGCACGCCCTCGCGCGGCGGGAGGGTGACGAGATCCACGTCGCGGGCCGGCGCGGCGGCGCCCGCCAGGAGCATGATCGCAAGGACCAGGATCGCGGTCGGCTTCATGATGGAATCCGCCAACAAAATCCGGGCGACCACAAGGGTCGCCCCTCTACTGACCGGCCAGCTTGACGCGGCCCTGCTTCTGGGCGCGGCCCAGGTGGACCGTCCCGTCCGAGCCGTACTTCCGCGTCGTTCCCGCCGGCAGCTCCACCGTGTACTCGACCGTCTGGAAGTCGTAGAGCTTCAGCC
>CAYUME010000853.1:0-2417 GCA_964445475.1 uncultured Planctomycetia bacterium | reverse complement strand
GAACAGGACGCCGTCCGCCCCGGGCGGCGCGGCCTCCGCGAGCGCGATCAGCCGTGCCCAGTCCGCGCCGGCGTCCCCCTCCGGGGCGGCCCCCCCTTCCGCGCCCGTCGCCCGGCGGAACCACTCCAGCATGTCGGCCGCCACCGCCGCGCCCATGTAGGTCCACATCCCCCGGGCCACATGCGAGTCGACGAAGACGCCCGTCCTCCGCGCTTCCGGGGTGAGCGGCGGGCGCTCGAGCGCGCCGACGACCATCTCCCAGGTGCCGACCACGTCTAGCACCACGCCGGGGCGGAACGCGCCTGTCGGCAGCTCGCCGCAGCAGTAGTCGTGCCCCCCGAGCACGACGGGCGTTCCCGGCGCCAGCCCGGTGGCCTCCGCGGCCGCCCGGTGGACCTCGCCCAGCACCGTCCCCGACGGCAGCGCATCGCAGAGCAGCCGCCGGTCGATCCCGGAGGCCGCCAGCAGCTCGTCCGACCACCGCCGCCCGCGCTGGTCGAAGAGCAGCGTCGTCGAGGCCATGCTGTAGTCGGTCGCCATCCTCCCGCAGAGCTGGAAGTTGACAAAGTCCTCGATGAGCAGCCACTTGTGCGTCCGGTCGAGGATCGCGGGCTCGTGCTCGCGCATCCAGAGCAGGCGCAGGGCGGTGTTGAAGGCCCAGATCTGCGTCCCGGTGACGCCGAACTGCCGGTCCGCCCCGATCGTCTCGAGCCACCGGCGCTGCTGCGGGACCGTGCGCGGGCAGTGCCAGCTGATGAAGGGGTAGAGCCACCGCCCCTCCGCGTCGACCGGCAGGCCGTCCATCCCCATGCCAGTGACCGCGACCCCCTTCACCGCCTTCGGGTCCCCGATCCGGCCGACGGCCTCCCGGACCGATTCCGTCACCGCACCCCAGATCGCGCCGGGCTCCCAGACGGCCCAGTCCGGGTGCGACGGGTCGGGACGCGAGAGGACGGTCGGCCGGGATGCGCGCGAGACGCCGCGCCCCGACAGGTCGTAGATCACCGCCTTGATGCTCGTCGATCCCAGGTCGATGCCCACCAGGCAGTCCATGTCGGCGCCCCTCCCCCGCTCCCGGCCTCAATCCCCCGCCAACCGCATCCGCTCACGCCCCAGCGCGTCGGCCGCAATCAGGGCGTCCAGGACGTCGTCGGCGGTCACCGGGAAGGGGTGATTCTCGCAGAGGGAGCCCTTCCCGCCGCAGATCGCGCCGATGGGGGCCAGCTGCTCCCGCGTGACGCCCTTGAGCCCGAGGCCCTCGAAGGTCACCGGGAGGCCGACGGCGATCAGGAAGTCGACGATCCGGTGCATCCGCGCCGTCTCCATGTCCTCGTCCAGGCAGAGCTGGCTGGCAAGGCCGAAGGCGACCTCTTCGCCGTGCATCAGGCCGTGGCAGGCCGGGAGGGACGGGAGGGCGTTGGCGATCATGTGCGCCGTCGCCACGCCGCAGCTCTCGAACCCGATTCCCGAGAGCAGGACGTTCGCCTCCACCACGTTCTCGACGGCGGGGGTCACGAGGTGCTTCTCGACCGCGCGACGCGCCTCGACGCCGTGCTCCATCAAAACGTCGTAGCCGAGGCGGGCGATGGCGAGCGCCGCCAGCGTGGCCTGACCGCCGGCGAGGTTGCCGGCGCGCGTCTTGTGGCAGGCCTCCGCCTCGAGCCACGTCGCCAGCGCGTCGCCCATGCCGGCCGCGAAGGCCCGCACGGGCGCGTTCGCGATCACCCCCGTGTCCACCAGGACCAGGTCGGGATTGACGCCCCAGGACTCGAACCCGAGGCAGACGCCCTGCTCGTCGTACCAGACGGTGAAGGAGCTGGTCGGCGAGTCGTTGGAGGCAATCGTGGGGACGGTGGCCACCTTGATGCCGGCGGCCGCCGCGGCCGCCTTCGCCGTGTCGAGCGTCTTGCCCCCGCCGACGCCGACGGCGACGTCGGCCTTCTCCGCGCGGGCGATCCCCGCCACGCGCGCCGCCTCGGCCTTCGTCGAATCGCCGCGGAACGCCACCTCCACCGGCGCGAGTCCCGCCTCCTTCAGGCTGGCGAGGAGGGCCGCGCCGACGACCTGCTTCACGCGGTCGTCCCAGAGCACGAGCGGCCTTTTCCCGACCGCCCCGATCAGCGCGCCCGCCTCGCGCAGGATCCCCTTCCCCTGGACGTAGCGGCGCGGGGCGATGAAGACGCGCTTCATGGCAATGGCCTCCCATGGCAGTTTCCGGAGGATCCCAACGAGGGACGGACGCCGTTGACGACCGGGACGGGCCCCTCCCCTTTCAGCAGCCGCTCCAGATGGCCGGCCATCAGGCGCGGGCTGCCGTGAAAGGCGTCGATCGTGCTGCCGGCGAGGTGCGGCGTGAGCGTGACGTTGTCGAGCGCGAGAAAGGGGTGGCCCGCGGGCAGCGGCTCCCGATCAAAGAC
>CAYUME010000852.1:0-2422 GCA_964445475.1 uncultured Planctomycetia bacterium | reverse complement strand
ACCACATCCCCGTCTACGAGACGGCCCGGAAGTTCCGCCATGTCCTTTCCGCGGGCGTCACCCTCGGCTGGATCGGCTACCAGGACGATCCGCACGAGGACGTGCCGATCTTCGAGCGGTTCTACGCCGGCGGTGGCGGGACCTACGGCCTCCGGGGGTTCGACTACCGCGAGGTGGGGCCGAAGGAAAACGGCGAGCCGGTCGGCGGCCGGGGGCTCGTGCTCGGCTCGCTCGAGTACGGGTTCCCGCTCGTTGAGGAGCTCGTCCGCGGCGCCGTCTTCGTCGACGTGGGCGACCTCGAGTCCTCCCTCGAGGAGATCACCTTCGACAACTTCCGCGTCTCCACGGGCGCCGGCATCCGGCTGACCATCCCCCAGTTCGGGGGCGGCATCCCGCTTTCCATCTATTACTGCATCCCGGTCCGGAAGCTCGCCGACGACGACCGGCAGTCGATCTATTTCGACATGGGGTTCCCGTTCTGACCGGGGGCCTGCCTGACACGGACCATTCCCTTGACTCCGTGCGGGGGGGTGAGTAGTGTCAGGGATCCGTGTCCGGAGGCCGGCGGGTTGCCGGTTCCGTTTCGGGATTCAAACCACAGGAGGATCGGTCATGCATCACATCGCGAAAGGCGGGATCGTGGGGCTTGGTCTGGCGCTCCTGGCGCCCCTTGCCGCCGCGGCCCAGGCCCCGGCCGGCCCCCGCGTCGCCGTCGTGGACGTTCCGCAGGTCCTCCAGACCTACAAGAAGCGGGACGTCCTCCAAAAAGCGATCGAGGAGCGGGTCAAGTCGGTCGTGGTCCAGATCGACGCCACCAAGGCGCAGATCAAGGACCTGGAGGAGAAGCTCGCCTCCGACCTCGTCAAGAACGACCAGGGGATGAGAGAAAAGCTCGAGATCGACCTGGCGAAGCTGAAGCCCGACCTCGAGGTCCAGCTGCGCTGGCGGAACATCGTGAACGCCCGCGAGACCTCCCGGGCGATGCGCGAGCTGTTCGACGACATCAAGGTTGCCGTCGACGAGGTCGCGAAGCGCGAGAGCGCCGACCTCGTCTTCCAGGTCGTCCCCCCCAACAAGCACGGGGAGGGGGACGTGATGGAGGAGATCGTGCGTCGGCCCCTCCTCTATTACCGGAAGGACGCCGTCGTCGACCTGACCGAGAAGGTCACGCTGCAGGTGAACGAGACGTACGAGAAGGCCCCGAAGAAATAGCTCCTCCCCGGCCGGCCGGGACGAGCAGAGGCCGGCGCGCCGGGCGCGCCGGGACCCGATGACCTTGGCGGAGATTGCCAACCGGGTGGGCGGTCGCCTCGTCGGCGACGGGGAGGCCGCCGTGACGGGCGTCGCGGCGCTGGCCGAGGCCGGCCCCGGGGACCTGTCGTTCCTGGCCAATGCCCGCTACCTGCCGCAGCTGGCGGCCACGCGCGCAGCCGGCGTCCTCCTGCGCGAGGCGCACGCCGCCGCCTGCCCCCGGCCGGCGATCGTGGTCGGGGACCCGGACTGGGCGTTTGCCGTGGCGGCGGAGCGGTTCACGCCGCCGCCCCCCGCGCCTCCCGCGGGGGTCCATCCCCTGGCCTGCCTCGGGCCGGGCGTCCGGCTCGGCGCCGGCGTCTCCGTCGCCCCCTTCGCCGTCGTGGAAGCGGGCGCCGTCCTCGGCGACGGCGTCGTGCTGCACGCCCACGCCTTCGTGGGGGCCGGCGCGGAGATCGGCGCCGGTTCCGTCCTCCATCCCGGCGCCCGCGTCCGCGAGCGCGTCCGCCTCGGCTGCCGCGTCATCCTCCACAGCGGCGCCGTCGCGGGGGCCGACGGATTCGGCTACGCCGTCGTGGACGGGACGGTCCGGAAGATCCTGCAGACCGGCACGGTGGAGATCGGGGACGACGTCGAGCTCGGCGCGAACACGACCGTCGACCGGGCCCGGTTCGGCGCCACGCGGATCGGGCGGGGGACGAAGATCGACAACCTCGTCCAGATCGCCCACAACGTGGAGATCGGCGAGCAGTGCCTCTTTGCCGCCCAGACCGGGATCTCCGGCAGTGCGCGGATCGGGGACGGCGTGATGATGGGGGGGCAGGTCGGCCTGGTGGGCCACATCGACATCGGCGACGGGGCCCGGATCGGGGCGCAGAGCGGCGTGGCCAAGAGCATCCCCCCCGGGGCGGTCTACGACGGGACGCCCGCGCGTCCCCTCATGCCCTACCATCGCGTTCAGGCCTCCCTCCAGCGCCTCCCGGAGCTGGCGAAGGAGGTCCGCGAGCTGCGCCGGGAAGTCGAGAGGCTCAAGGCCCGGCTCGAGGAGAAGACCTAGGGCTCGCGGGCCGCGCCCCGGGTCCCGGATCGCGGGCGGTCCTTGCCGCCCGCGACGGGCGCCCGTGACGGCGCGGGACCGGGAGCCCGCAGCTCGGAATCCGCGCATGCGCCG
>CAYUME010000851.1:0-2423 GCA_964445475.1 uncultured Planctomycetia bacterium | reverse complement strand
GCCGCGTCGACGAGGCCCCGCGCCACGGCGGGGTCGTCCACGCACTCGAAGAAGCCGAAGAAGCCGACGCGCTCGCCGTGGAAGGCGCCATGGGCCCGGTTGTCGATGGCGGCGATGCGGCCGACGAGGGTCCCGTCCGCCGCCCGGGCGAGGAATCCGGCGAGCTCCGCCTGGCGGTAGAAGGGGTTCCGCCGCGTGTCGAGGAGCTTGTATTCCTCGGCGAGCAGCGGCGGCACCCAGTTCGGGTCCCGGCCCTGGAGGCGCCCGGGGAGGGTCACGAAGGCGCGGCGGGCGGCGGCGGATCGGACGGGCTCGATGCGCAACACGGGGAATCGGTCCTCCGCGACCGGGGCTCGGTAGTCGGCGCCCTGTGCCGGGGATCGGGCGGGGGGGATGGCGTCCGGGGACCGCGCCGCGCGCGCCGGCCCCCTACCGCAGGATCCCGAGCTGCTTCCCGATCTTCCCGAAGAGGTCCAGGACCCGGTTCAGCTCCTCGTCGCTGTGGGTGGCCATGTAACTGGTGCGGATGAGGGAGTGGTCGGGCTGGACGGCGGGGCTGACGATCGGGTTGGCGTAGACGCCGTTCTCGAAGAGGCCCTTCCAGAAGGCGAAGGTGAGCGGGTCGTCGCCGATGATGATGGGGATGATGGGGGTGACGGAGAGGCCGGTGTTGAACCCGAGCTGCTGGAATCCCTGCTTCATCTTGCGGGTGATGGCCCAGAGGCGCTCGCGGCGCTCGGGCTCGGACTCGATGATGGAGAGGCACGCCAGCACCGTCGCGACGTTCGACGGGGGCATGCTGGCGCTGAAGATGAGGGACCGGGCGTGGTGCTTGATGAAGTCGATGACGCGCGCCTCGCCGCAGACGAAGCCGCCGAGGGAGGCGAAGGACTTGCTGAAGGTCCCCATCACGAGGTCGGCCTCGGTCTCGAGCCCGAAGTGCTCGGCCGTGCCGCGCCCGTGGGTGCCCATGACGCCGATGCCGTGGGCGTCGTCGACGAGGATGCGGAACCCGAGGCGCCGCTTCAGCTCCACGAGGCGGGGGAGGTCGACGACGTCGCCCTCCATGCTGAAGACGCCGTCGGTGATGACGAGGACGCCGGTGGCGTCCGTGATCTCCGTCCGGTTCGTGGCGAGGACCCGCTCGAGGTCCTCCATGTCGTTGTGCCGGTACTTGAGGGTCGTGCCGAAGGAGAGGCGGCAGCCGTCGATGATGCTGGCGTGGTTGGCGCGGTCGCAGAGGGCGAGGTCGTCCTTGCCGACGATCGTGGAGATGATGCCCTGGTTGGTCTGGAAGCCGGTGCTGAAGCAGCAGGCGGCCTCCTTGCCCATGAAGGCGGCGAGCCGGCGCTCGAGCTCCTCGTGCAGGTCGATGGTTCCGTTCAGGAACCGCGAGCCCGTGCAGCTGCTCCCGTACTTCTCGATGGCCCGGATGGCAGCGGCCTTCACCTGGGGGTGCTGGGTGAGGCCGAGGTAGTTGTTGGAGCCGATCATGATCAGCTTCCGGCCGTTGATCACGACCTGCGTCCCGGAGCCGGACTGGACCGGCTTGAAGTACGGATACCAGCCCTGCTCCTTCGCCTCGCGGGCGCGGGTGAATCCGTAGGCCTTCTTGAAGAGGTCGACGCCGAGCCGGTCGGCGGCTTTCGCCGCAGGCGGGCGGCTTTTCTGTGCGCGGCCGTCGATAGAGGCCTCCTGCCCGGCCAGGGCGCCCCGGGGGCCGGGCCGCACGCCTGTCCGGACCTGCTGGGGTCGGGCGGGTCCTACGTCAAGGGAGCCAAGATGTTACGGAAGACGCCGCGTCGGCGAGGGTCAGACTATTATCACGGCGCTCGGGTCAAGGCAAGGAAAAAGTCGGATGCCGTCCGACGCGCCCCCTGGCCGGCGGGCCAAACTCCGCTCCGTCCCCCCGGGCGGCCGTGCCGTTTCCGTTGAAATGTCCGTCGTTCCCGCCTATGATGCACTATTTGACGAGTTCTCTCCAGACACCACCGGGATGGACGGCGTCATGCCAGAGAAAGCGATACGGATCCGGGGCGCCCGGCAGCACAATCTGCAGATCGACGAGCTGGTCATCCCCCGGGACCGGCTCGTCGTCGTCACCGGGCTGAGCGGCTCGGGGAAGTCCTCCCTCGTTTTCGACACGATCTACGCGGAGGGGCAGCGCCGGTACGTCGAGAGCCTCAGCGCCTATGCCCGCCAGTTCCTCGAGCAGCTCCAGAAGCCGGACGTGGAGTCGATCGAGGGGCTCCCGCCGACGATCTCGATCGAGCAGCGGTCGGGGCACGCGACGCCGCGCTCGACGGTCGCCACGAGCACGGAGGTCTACGACTACCTCCGGCTGCTCTTCGCGCGGGCGGGGAGGCCCGCCTGACACCGATTCTGGCGGCCGATCACCCAGCAGAGCGCGCAGCAGATCGTCG
>CAYUME010000850.1:0-2429 GCA_964445475.1 uncultured Planctomycetia bacterium | reverse complement strand
CCGCCGGGGCCGTAGACCTCGAGGCGGACGGTGTACGCGCCTGCCGCCCGGTAGGTGTGAAAGGCCTCGGCTCCCGAGGCCGCCGGAGCGCCGTCGCCGAAGTCCCACCGGTAGCGGTCGACGCGGCCCACCGGGAGGGCCCGGAACCGGACGGAGCACGGCGCCGCCCCGCGCCGCGGGCCGGCCTCGAAATCCGCCAGCGGCGGACCGGACGGGGGGACGCGGAGGCCTGCCGACCCCGGCCCGGACGTCCCCCCGGCGGGCGCCGGGGAGGGGACGGTCAGGAGCCAGACGATCACGGCCAGCGGGAGAACCACGAGAAAACGGTGGCCGAATCGCGGGCGGGGAAACAGCCGCTCGCCGGAGATGCCGCCCAGGACGGACAGGGCATCGTGCAGCAGGGCCCGGCCGAGAACCCCCGCCGACTCCGCCCGCGCGACTTCCGCGGCGGTGGCCACGCGGTCCTCCGCGCCCAGGCGGCGGTCGATCGCCCAGGCAAATCGGGTGCCCCGCGGGGCCTTCCACCAGGCAAGCCCCAAGGCGACTGCCGCGGACACCCCGCCGAGGGCCAGGACCGCCGCACCGACAACGTCCCGCCCGGCCATCCAGGGCGCCTCGCCGCGCAGGAGCGCCAGCGTCCGGTCGGCCAGCAGCAGGCAGGCCAGCAGGAATCCGCCCAGGAAGAGCGACTCGAGAAAGAGCCCGAGCCACGCCACCCACAGGTGGCGTCGCCGGAAGCCGGCCAGCCGTCTTTCCAGCTCGTCGCGGGGCGAGTCGGACATGGCCTCATTCTATGTTTGACGCGGCGCGAAAGAAAGCGGGATGAAGGATCAGGAGGGCCGACCGGGGGCAACCTTGACCGATCCCTCCGGCACCCTTAGAATGAGCGGCACGCGCGCCGGGCAGGAATCACTTCATCGACTCGATCGCGTCAGGCGGGAGCGGACTCGCCGGGGGGGCATCGGACGAGGCGCCCGTCGAGGCGCTGTCCGAGGACTGTTCCCGCCCGTCGTCGGCCGCCGGGGAGGACAAGGCGGGATCCCCGGCGGAGGGGTCCGGCTGCGGCGTCGCATGCGCATCGGACAGGACGGGACCGACCGCCGCGGGGACGGAGGGGTTCGCCGCCCCGCCGGCCGGTTCTTCCGGACCGCCGGAGGCCTGGGCGGCCGGGTCTTCGGGGGGGACGGACGTCGCATTCCCGTCGGGCCCGGGATCGGAGGGCGACGACTCCGCGCCCGCCTCGGTCGGTGCAGCGTCCGCGGAGACGGCCTCGCCAGATGAGGACGCCTCGCCGTAGCCGTACCCGTAATCGGAGGAGGACGAGGAATCCCCGTACCCGGTATAGGGGTCGTAGGATGAATTGGAGGAGTCGCTGCTGGAATCCGAGGAGGACGAGGAAGAGAGGTCCACGTTGAGCTTGTTGACCTCCCGCTGAAACTCGTCCTGGAGCTCGTTGTACATCCGGCGGAGCTTCCCCATCCACTGTCCCAGGGTCCGGGCCAGCTCGGGAAGGCGCCCTCCGTAGATCAGGAGGGCGACGAGAAAGACAACGGCCAGCTCGGGGAATTCGAGATTCATGCGCGGTCCGGCCGAAGGAAAAACGAGAGGATGGATTTTACCATCCGCCCTGCTGACAGTCTATGAGTTATAGAGAGGACAACCCGGCGGCGGAAGACCCCCGGCTCGTGCCCCGGGCGCGGGCGGGAGACCCGGAGGCGATGGAGGCCCTCCTTCGGCACCATGCGCCGGGCGCCTACGCCTTCGCCCTGCGCCTCGCCGGAAATGCGACGGACGCGGAGGACCTCTCCCAGACGGCCCTGATCAAGGCCTACCGGGCCCTCCCGGGGTTCCGCGGGGAATCGGGGTTCCGGACGTGGCTGTTCCGCATCCTGCTCAACGAGTTCCGGTCGCGCCACCGCGGACGCCGGACGGAGCCCGTAAGCCTGTCGGAGGCGGGCGAGGTGGAGGCGTCGATCCGGAGCGCGCCGGCCGGGCGGCCGGACAACGCGTTGACGGAGTCGGACCTCCTCGAGCGGGTGGCGGGCCACGTGGCCGACCTGCCCGACCGCCAGCGGGAGGCCCTGACGCTCCTCGTCCACAACGGATGCACGTACGCCGAGATCGCCGCGATCATGAACTGCTCCTATGACGCGGTGAAGATGCACGTCTCGCTGGCGCGGAAGAAGCTGAAGGAGGCCTTGAAGGATTACCTGGAAGAGGCGTGAGGGACGGGGACGCGTGCGCGTACGAGTCACGGAGGCCGGGATCCATGGGCTGCGCGGACCGGGAAGAGGACCTGACGCTCTACCACGACGGCGAGCTCCCCGCAGGGCGGCGCCGGGAGGTGGAGGCGCACCTGCTCGGCTGCCCGGCCTGCCGCGTGGAGCTGGAGTCCCTGCGGCGGCTGGACGGGCTCGTCCGCCGCTCGC
>CAYUME010000849.1:1080-2431 GCA_964445475.1 uncultured Planctomycetia bacterium | reverse complement strand
GAAGCCCTCACGCGAGCGGCGCCTGCGGCGCCGCTAGCGTGATGGCGGTTGGAATATAAACCACGGCCCACGGCTTAAAAAGCCGTTGCTCTACCGGACTGAGCTACGCCCTCCAACAAAAAATCGGCGCCCTTCCGAGTATAGCAGAAGGGTCGCCGATTTCTCAGACTTCCATGATCTCTTTCGTCTTCTTCTCGAGGTGCGCGTCCACCTTCCCCTCGTAGGTCTCCGTCAGCCGCTGGATCTCCTCCTTCGCCTTGAACCGCTCGTCCTCCGTCAGCGTCCCGTCCTTCTCCTCCCCGTCCGCCTGCGCGTTCGCGTCGCGCCGGGCGTTCCGGATCGCCAGCTTCGCCTTCTCCACCAGGTCCTTGGCCATCTTCACCATCTGCTTCCGCCGCTCCTCCGACAGCGGCGGGATGGCCAGCCGGATCACCTTGCCGTCGTTGGCGGGGTTGATCCCGAGGTTCGATTTCTGGATCGCCTTCGCGATCTCGCCGAGCGAGCCCGGGTCGAACGGCTTCAGGACGAGCATCCGCGCGTCGGGGATCGTGATCGTGGCCAGCTGCTTGAGCGGGGTCGGGCTCCCGTAGTAGTCCACCAGGACCCCGTCCACGAGCCCGGGCGTCGCCCGCCCCGTCCGCACCCCCTTGAACTCCTGCGCCAGCACCTCGATCGCCTTCTCCATCTTCTCCTCGGCCTCGAGCACGATGTCGTCGTAGGCCATGGTGGACCTCGCTTCAGGGGTGCCGTTTCCGTTCCCGCTTCCGGACGGAGACACGCCAGCCGGACGGGGCGCTAGCTCGCCATCACGGGCGGCCCGTCGAAGGGCCCGACCTCCGTCCCGATCGCCTCGCCGCGCACGGCCCGGACGATGTTCCCCTTGCGCTTCAGATTGAAGACCCGGATGGGGATCCGCTTCTCCATGCAGAGCGTGAAGGCCGTGGCGTCCATGATGCGCAGGTGCCTGTCGAGGGCGGCCTGGTAGGAGATCCGCGCGAAACGGGCGGCGCGGGGGTCTCGCCGGGGGTCGGCCGTGTAGACGCCGTCCACCTTGGTGGCCTTGAGGATCACGTCCGCCCCGATCTCCGCGGCGCGCAGCGCGGCCGCCGTGTCGGTCGTGAAATGCGGGTTGCCCGTCCCGGCCGCGAGGATGACGACCATCCCCTTCTCGAGATGGCGGATGCAGCGGCGACGGATGAAGGGCTCGGCGACCGAGAAGACGCTCAGCGCCGTCTGGACGCGCGTCATCGTGCCGGCCTGCTCGAGCACGTCCTGGAGGCCGAGGGCGTTGATGACGGTGGCGAGCATCCCCATGTAGTCGGCGGTGGCGCGTTCCATCCCCTGTGCCGAA
>CAYUME010000849.1:0-1070 GCA_964445475.1 uncultured Planctomycetia bacterium | reverse complement strand
TCCCCATGTCTTCGGCGGGGGCGGCCCCCCCGCCGCGATCGCTGAGGGCGGCGCCGCGGACGAAGTTGCCGCCGCCGACGACGACGGCGATCTGGGTGCCCGTCGCGGCCGCGTCCTTCAGCTCGCGGGCGACCGCCAGAGCGACGTCGGGATCGATCCCCCGCTCCCCCTCGCGGCAGAAGGCCTCGCCGCTCAGCTTCAGGAGGACGCGCGCGTAGCGGGGCTTCTTCGGGGGCATGGGGGCTCGGCCCGTCGCCGGGCGCGCTCCGGATAAAAAAAGACCACGGAGACGTCGGATAAGGAACAGGCGCGGCGGAGGGATCCCGCGGCGCCTGTTCCCGATCGGACCCCCGTGGATCGCGGGCCGCGCCGGCCCGGTGCCGGCCGCTACTGCCCCGCCTCGAACCGCACGAAGCGGCGGACCGTGATGTTCTCGCCGAACTTCGTGATCTTCGCCTTGATCATGTCCGACACCGTGCCGTCGAACTTCCCGGGGTTGAGGAAGGGCTGGTCGAGCAGGCACCGCTGGGCGAAAAAGGCCTTCCCGAGCTTGCCCTCGAGGATCTTCGCGGCGATCTCCGGCGGCTTCCCCGCCAGGTCCTTCTCGAACTTCTTCTTCTCGATCTCGACCTCTTCGGCGGGGATCTGGTCGCGGGAGACGACCTGCGGGGAGGCGCCGGCCACCTGCAGGCAGAGGTCGCGCAGCAGCTCGAGGAACTCCTCGTTCTTGGCCACGAAGTCCGTCTCGCAGCAGAGCTCGACCATCGTCCCGACCTTGTTGTTGCCGTGGATGTACGAGCCGACCCGGCCGACGCCGGTAATGCGGGACTGCTTCTTGATCGCCTTGTCGATGCCGCGCTGGCGGAGCAGGAGCTTCGCCTTCTCGTAGTCGCCCTGCGTCTCGTCGAGGGCCTTCCGGGCCTCGAGCACGCCGGCGCCCGTCTCCCCGCGCAGCTGCATCACGGTCTTCGGATCGATGGCCATGGTCGTTTCGTTCGCCTCCTGGGAATCCGGGATCCGGTCGCGGGCGCCTACGCCTTCTTCGCGGGGGGCGCCTCCCCGCCGGACGG
>CAYUME010000848.1:0-2449 GCA_964445475.1 uncultured Planctomycetia bacterium | reverse complement strand
CGGGCCGCGCGGGAACGGCCCCGCCGTGCGCGGCCCGCAGCGGCTGCTCGGGCTGCCCGGCGTCGGGGGCGTGCGGCCTGCCGAACCGCCGAGACGCCATGAACGGCAAGGGGCTATCGGACTGAAAACGAGTCCCGCCGCGCGGGGCGTCCCGGCGGCGGCAGCCACCTGACGCGAGACGAACCATGGCAGACGAGCCGAACAAACAGACCCGGCACGAGCTCCTCCGCACCGGACTGCGGGGCGCGGCGCTCCTCGGCCTCGGCGGCGCCGCGGGCGCGGCGGCCGCGCTCGGGCGCGCCCGCGCCGGGAACACCGTCTGGCAGATCGACCCCTACACCTGCATCGCCTGCGGGAAGTGCGCGGTGAACTGCGTCCTCGAGATCTCCGCCGTCAAGTGCGTCCACGCCTACCCGCTCTGCGGCTACTGCGAGCTCTGCACCGCCTATTTCGAGCCGCAGCCGAACGCGCTCAACACGGGGGCGGAGAACCAGCTCTGCCCCACCGGGGCGATCCGGCGAAAGTTCGTCGAGGACCCCTACTACGAATACCAGGTCGACGAACCGAAGTGCGTCGCCTGCGGCAAGTGCGTCAAGGGCTGCACCACCTTCGGGAACGGGTCGATGTTCCTCCAGATCCGCCACGACCGGTGCGTGAACTGCAACGAGTGCGCTATCGGCCGCGCCTGCCCGGTCCAGGCCATCCGGCGCGTCCCCGCCGATGCGCCCTATCTCCTCAAGACGAAGAGGCACGCCGAGTGACGATCCGACGAACGCGCCCACCGCTCCCCATCGCCGCGCTTCTCCTCGCGGGGTTCGCCAGCCCCCTCGCCCGGGCCGAAGAGCGGTTCCCGCCGCCGGAGTTCGACAGCGGGTACGTCTTCCCCGTCCACGCGGATCCCGCCGCCCGGGCGGCCGCGATGCAGGTCGTGGACGTCGCGCTCCTCGCCGTCGCGCTGGGCCTGGCCGCCTGGCTCGTGTTCCGACGCCGTTCCCGGAACGGCGTCGTCCTTCTCGGGATCGCCTCCCTGGCGTATTTCGGCTTCGTGCGCGAAGGGTGCGTCTGCGCGATCGGCTCGATCCAGAACGTCGCCCTGGCTCTCGCCGACCCCGGCTATGCCATCCCCCTGGCCGCGCTGGCCTTCTTCCTCCTGCCGCTCGGCGCCGCCCTCTTTTTCGGGCGCGCCTTCTGCGCGGCGGTCTGCCCGCAGGGGGCGATGCAGGACCTCGTCCTCCTCAGGCCGGTCGCGGTGCCCGGCTGGCTGGACCACGGCCTGCGTCTGCTCGCGTACGCCTACCTCGGCCTGGGCGTCCTGCTGGCGGCGACGGGGAGCGCGTTCGTGATCTGCGAGTACGACCCCTTCGTCGCCTTCTTCCGTTTCTCGGGCGGCGCCGGGATGCTGGCGCTGGGGGCGGGGTTCCTGATCCTCGGGATATTCGTGGGACGCCCCTACTGCCGCTGGCTCTGCCCGTACGGGGCGCTGCTCGGGCTCGCGTCCTTCGTCTCCCGCCGCCGCGTCACGATCACGCCGGACGTCTGCACGCAGTGTCGGCTCTGCGAGGAGGCCTGCCCGTTCGGCTCGATCCGCCGCCCGCCCGTCCCCGACGCCCCCCTCCCGGACCGCGCCGCGGGACGGCGCCGGCTCCTGGCCCTCCTGCTCGCCGCCCCGGCCCTGGTCGCCGGCGGCGCGTGGCTCGGCCACAGCCTGGGCGCGCCGCTCTCGAAGCTGCACCCGACGATGCGCCTGGCCGACCACGTCCGGCTCGACGAGGCGGGGAGCCTGTCCGCGCCGCCCGGGGACGACGTATCGGCGTTCCGGGCCTCGGGAGAGCCCGTCGAGGACCTCTACGCGAGGGCGGGGTCGGTCGCGCAGCGCACCGCCGCGGGCGGCGCCTGGCTGGGGGCCTTCCTCGGCCTCGTCGTCGCCGTCAAGCTCTTCGCCCTCTCGCTCGGGCGGCGCCCGACGGACTACGAGGCGGAGCGGGTCTCGTGCGTCGCCTGCGCGCGGTGCTTCGCCTTCTGCCCGCAGGAGCACCTGAGGCGCGGCGGGACGCCGGCGGGCACGGCCGCGAAGGCCCCGGATCGTGCGAGCCTCTCATGAACGCCTCCCCGACCGCGCCTGGAGGACCCGATGCCCGCGCCCGCGCGGCGGCCGCCGCCGCGGCGGTGGCCGGCCTCTTCTCGCTCGCCGTCTGCGGGCTGCTCGCGTTCAATTACCTCACCGTCCCCTACGCGGCGCCGATCGATTCGTCGGCGATGGCGGCGCTCCGGGCGGAGCTGGCGAAGGATCCGGCCAGCGAGTCGCTGAAGGGGCGGATCCGCGAGCTGGACCTGGAGCTGCGGAAGGACTTTTTCCGGCGGCATGGCTTCTCGGAGACGGGCGCGTGGCTGCTCCTGGCGGGGGCGGTCGCGGCGCTGGCGGCCTTGAAGCTCGCCGCCGCGGGGCGGC
>CAYUME010000847.1:0-2449 GCA_964445475.1 uncultured Planctomycetia bacterium | reverse complement strand
AGGATGCCGTTGTCGGTGTGCCGTAACTCGTTGTCCTCGATCCGCACGTCGTCCACCCGCGGGCCGGCCAGCAGCGACCGGACGCGGACGGGGAAGAAGACGTGCTCGAAGCGGCAGCTTGCGACCCGGATGTCGCGGCCCTCGCCCCAGACGCGCACGCAGGCCGCGTTCGGCTCGGGCCGGACCCCCCAGGGCTTCGTGCTGAAGTCCCAGGGTGCCATCGTGATGGGGCCCTCGGGGACGGTGAAGCGGAACGCGAGGCCCGTGACATGGAGGTGCTCGACCTTCGTGCCGTCGACGAGGCACGCGCGGCGGCCCGCCTCGACGCGCGCGGCGTTGGGGTCGGCGCCGCCGGGCAGGCGGAGGTGCAGGCGCCCGCCGCCGCCCTTCTTCTCGAACCAGTACTCGCCGTCGGGGTCGTCGAGGTAGTGCGGCTTGTCCTCGAGGTAGTAGCGCATGCCGCGCATGATGACGCCGCCCGTGCCGCCGCCGGTCCAGCCGCCGAAGCCGAGGCCGTTCTGCTTCAGGTCGACGACCTCGACCTCGGTGGGGTACGGCGTGCTCATGACCCAGCCGAACTCGGGCCAGATGAGGGCGCCCTTGAAGTAGTCCTCCGGCTTGTCCTTGATGTGCCGGGTGTCGATGCCGAGGTGGATCTGGCCGCCCGGGCCCTTGATCGTGTTGCCGAAGGGCTTGCCCGGGTTGTCCCACGTCCACCACTCGCTTTTCACGTCGTCGGGATTGGAGCGCTTCCAGTTCGGCGTGCGGGCGAGGGGGATGCGGGCGATCTCCCCCTTCGGGCCGACCGTCCAGACGGCCTTCGGCACATAGTCCAGGTCCGTCCACCAGACCTTCTCCGGCTCGGGAATGTCCTTGTGGACCGCGCCCTTTTTCCAGCCGGCGACGCGGTCGGAGCCGCAAAGGATCGCCTCGCCCGTGCCCCACGCGGGGTCGCTGGTGAGGCGGATCGGCTCGCCGGGCTTGCCCGCGTCCTTGACGACGAGCTGGCCGCGGTAGGTGACGCCGCGCTTGAAGACGTAGGTGTGGAGGCCCGCGCCCGCGGCGGCCTTGTCCTTCGCCTGCGGGTCCCAGGGGTGGCGCTTCCAGGGCTTGGCGGGGGCGTCGCCGGGGTTGGCGTCGTCGCCGCCCTCGAAGTCGATGTAGCGGACGGAGGCGCCCTTCTCGAGGACGAAGGGGCGCGGCGCCCACGCGAGGCCGCCCTTGGGGTCGACCTTGGCGTGGGGCTCCTGCCAGCTCCAGCGCGCGGGGGCGTCGGCCGCAAAGACGGGGCAGGCGGCGAGGGCGAGCGCCAGCGGGACGAGGGGGGTGGTGTTCATGTCCCCATTGTACCTGCCGGCTCGCGGCTGGCAACATCGGCGTTCCAGTTCCTGCCGACGGCTCGGACGGCCCTTGATTTGCCTGGTACGCGCAACTATAATAGTTCATACACTTGTAGGAATGGAGGAGCCATGAGCGAGAAGGTGACCACGATGGACATGCGCCGGGAGCTGGGGGAGATCCTCAACCGCGTGGCGCTGCGGCACGACGAGTTCATCGTCGAGCGGCGGGGGAAGCCCCTGGCCGCGATCGTACCCGTGGAGAAGCTGGAGTCGCTCCAGCGTCTGGCGCGCGGCACGGCGGCCCGTTTTCTGGACCGGAAGCCGATCCCGATGGGGCAGGAGGAAGCTGACCGGCTGGCGGACGAGGCCAAGCACCGGAGCCGGAAAGGCGGCCGGACGTGATCCGCGCTGTGCTGGATGCCAACGTGGTCGTCAGCGGTCTCACCCACCCGGCGGGCCCCCCGGGCCGCATCCTGTCCCGATGTCTGCGCGACACGGTCTTTGAGATCATTTTGTCGCGGCCCCTGATCGCGGAGCTGGAGCGGGTCCTGTTTTGCCCCAAGGTGCGCCGCCTGTTGGCCGGGTCGGATGCGGAGATCCAGGCTTGGATTGCGTCCTTCGCCGTGATGGCGGACGTCGTCGAGCCGCGGCGCCGCCTGGACGCGATTCCCGCGGACCCTGCCGATGCGATGTATCTGGAGGCTGCACTGGAAGGGCGCGCGTCCGTTGTCGTCAGCGGAGACCGGCATCTGCTGGACCTGCACGAGTTCGAGGGGATCCGCATCGTCACGCCGTCGCGGTTCCTGGAGCTGCTGGTTTAAGCGATGCCGAGTCCCGTTCCGGAGCGTTTCATGGCCGTTTTGCCCGGGTCGGCGCGAAGCAGGCGAACGTCGTCGTCACCGACGACCCCGCGATCGAGGCGGAGGGCGGTAAGCGGCTGACCGCCGTCATGAGGTGGAACGATCCCGCGAAGCTCACCCGCGACGTCATCTGGTGGATCTACGTGGCGGACTTCGACGGCAACCTCGAACCGGCGGGGGGGCGGTGATTTCATGCCCTGGATCGAGACCCTCGGGCTTGCCGTCGGCCTGGCGATGGACGCGTTGGCG
>CAYUME010000846.1:0-2450 GCA_964445475.1 uncultured Planctomycetia bacterium | reverse complement strand
CTTCCTCGACGAGGTCGCGGAGATGAGCCCGCGCCTCCAGGTCAAGCTCCTCCGCGTCCTCCAGGACGGCGCCTTCGAGCCCGTCGGGAGCGACCGGACCGTCCGCGTCGACGTCCGCGTCGTCGCCGCCACCAACAAGGAGCTCCGCGAGGAGATCCGCCGCGGCCGGTTCCGCGAGGACCTCTTCTACCGCCTTCACGTCATCCCGCTCCACCTCCCCCCGCTGCGCGAGCGCCGCGCGGACATCCCGATCCTCGTCCACCACTTTCTGGATCAGTTCAGCCGCGAGAACGGCAAGTCGGTCACCCGGCTCTCGCAGGACGTCCTCGACCTCCTGCTCGAGTACCCCTGGCCCGGCAACGTCCGCGAGCTGGAGAACTGCATCGAGCGCGCCGTCATCATGAGCCCGGGCGAGACGCTCTCGACGAGCCTCCTGCCGCGCGAGATCCTCGATGCCCGCCACGCCCGCACGCGCCGGACGGCCGAGGCCCCGCCGGACGCCGACCAGGTCTTCCGCGCCATCGCCGACTTCACGCGCGGCTCGACCGACCTGGCGGCCACGCGCGAGAACCTCCTCCGCGCGGTCGAGGAGACCGTCATCCGCCAGGCTCTCGACGGCGGCATGAGCCAGCGCGAGCTGGCCGGCAAGCTCGGCCTCAGCCGCATGACCCTCCGCAAGAAGATGCGCGACTTCGGGCTCCTCGGCGCGTAGGCCGCCGGATGGGGGTGCCCGCCCCTCGTGCTTCTATTCTTCCTTTCTCCGCCGTGAATTATTCCTTCCAGCGACCCGGGCCCAGGACCGAGTCTTGACCCGCCGCTCACGACCTGCTTTCGCGCATCGTGCTTCGGCGGGACACCCGCCTTTGCTTGTCGGGCCTGCGGCCCTCCGAGCGAAGGCGGGTGGAACCGGTCGCGGAGATCACGGAGCCGGAGGCGGTGGGGAAGATCTTGGGGGCCATGGGCCTGCCGGCCCCCCCGCGTGTCGCCGGTCCGCCCCCCTCCCCAGCTGGATTTTGATTTCGATCGAGTTGGGTGGGTAGCCAAGCCGGGAGGTCCTGGTTTCCGGGGTCGATCCCCGTCCTGACGCAAGGTCCGATAAAGGGTATACGCGCCCCTTTCCACCCCCGGAGCCGTGGTTCCGGGGCCCGCGCATCCCCGCCTCGGCCCCCTTCCCCATCCCGCAGCGCACCCGCTATACTGTACCCCGATACTTCCGTCAAGGGCCGAAAAAGGGATTTGAAGTTCCTGTTTCGTATGAGTCCCGGCGAGACGCTTCCGGCGAGCCTCCTGCCAGCGGGATCTCCTCGATGCCCGCCACGCCCGCACGCGCCGGACGGCCGAGGCCCCGCCGGACGCCGACCAGGTCTTCCGCGCCATCGCCGACTTCACGCGCGGCTCGACCGACCTGGCGGCCACGCGCGAGAACCTCCTCCGCGCGGTCGAGGAGACCGTCATCCGCCAGGCTCTCGACGGCGGCATGAGCCAGCGCGAGCTGGCCGGCAAGCTCGGCCTCAGCCGCATGACCCTCCGCAAGAAGATGCGCGACTTCGGGCTCCTCGGAACATAGCACCCGCCTCGTCCGTCCACCACGCCATTTGGTCCATATTCTGGTCACGAGCCAGTGCATGGACCGCGCTCCATTCGTTTGGAATGAATCTGTCGCTCAATTATCGACATCGCATCTCTTAGAGCAGTAGTTAGATGCGACTGCATCGCTGTCCATTGTGCATTCCGAGATGTCGGTGGCATACATTTTGCTCCATGTTGGATTGTCTGGATTCGTGAGCTTTTAGGAGTGGATCCATGTTGCGAAACGCCTTGACCGTGTCGGTCGTTTTTGGACTGACGGGAGCGGCGGCTTCAGCCGGCCCCGACATCTCGATCTCCGGCTTCGTCGACACCAGCGCCCACTACAACGCCAACAACCCGGACAGCCGCACGAGCGCGCTGCGCTCCTACGACAGCCGCGCCCAGTCCTTCTACCTGAATGCCGTCCACGGGGTCTTCTCCGTAGCCCCGGTCGATGGCGTAAAGGCGGTCGTCGAACTCGATGCCGGCTCGGACGCCGACTTCAACAAGAACGGCTCGGTTGACTCCATCCAGTTCGACGTCCAGGAGGCCTACGTCGCCTACATCCACGAGGGGACGGGCCTCGGGGTGAAGGCCGGGAAGTGGGCGACCTACGAGGGCATCGAGGTGATCGAGGGGCCCGACAATCCGACCGTCACGCGCGGCTTCCTCTACGGCTTGGCCGAGCCCTTCACGCATGTCGGCGCCGTGGTCACCTACACGGCGGGCGCCTTCGACGCCGCCCTCGGCGTGGTGAACGGCTGGGACCTCGTCACGGACAACAACACCGGGAAGACGGTGTTGGGGAAGGCGTCCTACGGCGGGGAGGACTGGGGCGTCACCGGCTCCTTCCTCGCCGGCCCCGAGCAGGCGGACAACAG
>CAYUME010000845.1:0-2450 GCA_964445475.1 uncultured Planctomycetia bacterium | reverse complement strand
CCGGCTTCGTGTGGTTCCAGGGCTGGAACGACATGGTCGACGGCGGCACGTATCCTGACCGTTACAAGCCGGGGGGATACGACAAGTACACCGAGGTGCTCGCGCATTTCATTCGCGACGTGCGCAAGGAGTTCAATGCGCCGAACATGCCCTTCGTGATCGGCGTCATGGGCGTGGGCGGACCGACCAAGGACTACGATTCGCCGCAGTACCAGGGCGTGCACCAGTACTTCCGCGACGCCATGGCGGCACCCGCCGCCCTGCCCGAATTCGAGGGCAACGTGAAGGCCGTGTTGACCGAGCGCTTCTGGCCGGTCGATGTCGCGAAGGCCGAAGCGAAGCAGGGCCAGATCAAGAGAAAGGTCGACCAGGAGTACAAGGAGAAGCAGAAGGCGGGAGAGACGCCTGCCGGCGGCTGGGGCAAGTGGAAACAAGATCGTACGGAAGAGCTGATGAAGACCGAGTTCACCGCGGAGGATGCGCGCCTGCTCGAGATCGGCAAGTCCAATGCCGGGTTCCACTACCTGGGAAGCGCCAAGTGCTACTCCCTGAGCGGGGAGGCCTTCGCCGAGGCCCTGGCCGGGATGCAGGCCAAGCGATGACGACTCTTCCCATCCCGGTCCGCGTCCGGATGGCGCGTACCCGCGGCGCAGCCATCCGGCCGCCGGCGTCTTCAGCGAGTCGTCGTGTTCGATCCCGCTCAATAGCCTTCGAGCCGGCCCCGGTGTGCGCACGCCGGCTGCGACCGCAAAGAGATTTCCTGGCAGGTTGTCGCACCGTCTGTCGCTGCCGTACGTGATGGCGATTGTTCTTTGCTTCGGGAGCGTGTCGTTCGCGCGTGCGCAGGCGGCCGATAATCAGCAGGCGTGAAATACCGGCTGCTCAAGCCGATCGATCTGGCGAAGAACCCGGACAAGAAGTATCCGCTGATCCTGTCGCTACACGGCGCGGCTGGCCAGGGCACGGACAACGTGCGGAACCGGAGGGATTGGAACACGGTGATGAAATCACTGAGATGGCGAACAGGGGACACGGCGTATATGAGGCGGCGTTCACGTATACAGGCGATACCGAGGCGAACGGCGGCGTGACGAAGTGCGCGTCAGACCGGTGCGACAAGACGGCGGACGTGTGGGACTGGTTGCATTCGGCCGGACTGGAAAAGGGCTTTTGTAATTCCAATCCGCTTATCTGCGGTTTCCCTCCTCCGCCACCCGCGCCTTGAAGCGCTCGGTGACGATCGCCAGCGCCCCGTCGGCCGTGCCGGGCTGTGCGCCGGGCAGGGGAACGTGCAGCTCTCCCTGGATCGCGAAGTAGATCCACGCCCCCCGCCGCTCCTCCGCCACGATCCGCCCGCTCCGCTTCAGCGCCCGGTAGGTCCCCTCGTCCGAGAGCCGGACCTCCGTCACCTTCGGGATGCCGCGCAGCGGGGTCTGCGGGTTCCCCTCCTCGATGAGGAGCGCGCGGTCCTCGGGGACGCCGAGGAACGGCCGCGGCGGAAGCGCGGCGCAGCCGGCGAGGACAAGAACGGCAGCGGGAATCCGGCGCACGGTGCGCTTCCGGAGAAGGGGGGAGGCCGGGGCCCGCCGAGAAACCCAGCGCGATCGAACCGCAACCGAGAACAGCCGCAGGAACGCCACCAACAACATCTTGGCGTCCTCTCTGTTCACCTTGGCGATCTTGGCGGCAGACTATTTCACGCGGCAGCCAGAATCCACGGGTTCGTAGTGCAGGGAAACACCGAGCGGGACCTGTTGACGTCCCGGTGTTTCTCGGCGGGTCCCTTACCCTTTCAGCACGATCGTCGCCGCCGTCAGGATCGTCCCGACGCTGGCGGCGAACCAGGCGACGCGGAGCCAGGCGTACTTCCGGACGAGGATCTTCGAGGCGACGTGGTTGTGCTCCGCCAGGGCCTTCCGGAGGTCCTCCTCCGTCGCGCCCTCCACCGCCGCGGCATAGGCCGGCGCGTCCTGGGCGGCGACCGATTCCCAGAAGATCAGGCCGCGGGGCGGGTCCTTCGCGATGCGGGGGAAGATCGCGAAGACGGACGTCCCGAAGGCGAAGAGGATGAGGACGTACGACGCGAGACCGAACGTGAAGGCGACGGCGTCCCCGCCGAGCGCGGTGAAGGTCCGGAACCCGCCCGTGGCCAGGTTCAGGACGAGGAGGGCGACGGCGACCCCGAGCGAGGTTATCGCCTTGTGGTCCGCCACCTGGATGGCCTCGTGGAGGTAGGCGTTGACATGGCGGAGGAAGTCGGTGCGGACATCGGCGGGCCCGGCCATGGCGTGTCCCCCTTTCCCGGTTGCTTGTCCTCTTCCCTCTTATACGACAGCGGAGCGATTCCTTCCAGCCTGAATCGTCTCCGGTCGCCTGGCGCGAAAAAGAAAAGCCCCGCGCGCCCGAAGGCGCGCGGGGCCCGGATGTCACGCGTGGGGGGCCATCTCCCC
>CAYUME010000844.1:2034-2460 GCA_964445475.1 uncultured Planctomycetia bacterium | reverse complement strand
CACGCGCGGGCGAAGGGGGCCTGCGTCGTGGCCGCCTTCGGGACGGCCGGCACGATCGACGCCGTCGCCCCCGACGGCGCCTTCCTCGGCGGCGCCATCCTCCCCGGCGTCCGCCTCCAGGCCCGCGCGCGCCACGCCCACTGCGCCCAGCTCCCGGACGTGTGGGAGGAGTGGGAGCGGTTGGTCCGCCGTGGTGGGAGGGATTGGTCCACCGCGGTGGGAGGGGTTGGTCCGCCGTCAAACGAGCTGTTCACTCATGACGGCGGACAACCCCGATCCCTCGTGCTCGGCCCCCCGCAGATCGGGGTTGTCCCCCGCCGGCGGGGACAGACCGGGAACGCGGGGGACGGCCCCCCCCCCCCCCCCGCCCCCCCCGCCCGCCCCCCCCACCCCCCCCACGCCCCCCCGCCGCCCAGAGGGAGAGCA
>CAYUME010000844.1:0-2024 GCA_964445475.1 uncultured Planctomycetia bacterium | reverse complement strand
CCTGCCCGTCCTCGGCCGCACCACCGACGAGGCCATCCGCGCCGGCCTCCTTTATGGACTCGCCGGCGGCGCCCGCCGCCTGATCGACGCCGCGCGCCGCGAGCTCGGCGCGCCGAAGGCGCGGCTCTTCCTCACCGGCGGCGACGCCCCCCTCGTCCGCCACCTCCTCGGCGAGGGCGAGGTCGTCCCCCACCTGGCGCTCGAGGGCATCGCGCGGGCGTACGGCGCGGTGAAAGCCGGTGATTGAATCAACCGCCGAAGACGCTGAGGACGCCGAACGGGTGGGGCAGCGCCACGATCGGGGGCATGGGGAAGCCCAGAAAGTCGCTCGACGTGCACTGTCCATTCCAGGGCGTAACGCAGATTCCGCAGATTCGGGAGGCCACGTCTCTGGAGGAGATTTCGCGGATTCTTTTGACCGCCTGGGACACTGAAAAAGCTGTTGGGATGTTTCGGTGTCTTCAGTGTATTCAGTGGTTAAATCCTATCCGACGTGCAATCCGTGAAATCTGCGAAAATCTGCGTAATCTGCGTCAAGCCCCCAAGAAAGACTCTGCACGGGGAACAACCATACTGGGCAGCCCTGTGCCCGGCATGTTGCGCTGCTTAATCGTTCGGCGTATTCGGCGTCTTCGGTGGTTAATTCCATCCGTTTCCGGAATCATCGCTTGAGCTCCGCCCCGCTCGCCGCCATCACCACCGGCCCCGCCCCCGCCGCCATCGGCGTGATCGAGGTCTCCGGCCCCGGCGCCCTCGCCGCTGCGACCGCCTGCTTCCGCGCCAAGCGGGAGGACGACATCCGGGCGACCACAAGGGTCGCCCCTCGAGGGGCGGGGCGCGCTTGCCCGCCGAAGCTCCAACAGGAGCGAAGGAGGGTCCCCGCCCGGATGTTTTTACCAGGCTCCCCCGTCCTCGGCACCCTCCACGACGACGGCCACCCCCTCGACGAGGCCTTTCTTGTGTATGTCCCCCCCTCCGACTCCTGGACCGGCGAGGACCTCGTCGAGCTCCACTGCCACGGCGGCCCGGTCGTCCTCGACGCCGTCCTCGAGGCGCTCGAAAAGCGCGGCGTCCGCCGCGGGACCCCCGCCGACCTGGCCTCCCGCGCCGTCCGCAACGGGAAGATGGACCGCATCCAGGCCGAGGCGCTCGCCTGCCTCGCGAACGCCCGCACCCCGCTTGCGGCGCGTGTGTATCTCGACCAGTTGAATGGCCGTTTATCCCAATTTCTCCGCGAGCTGCTCGAGCTCCCCCCCGGTCAGCTCGCGGAGAAATTGGACTCGCTTCTCGCGACCGCTTCCCTCGGCCTGGCCCTCTCAAATCCCCCCCGCGTCGTCCTGGCGGGCCCCCCCAATGCGGGAAAATCGACCCTCTTCAACGCCCTGGCGGGCGCCGACCGGGCGATCGTCCACGAGACCCCCGGCACGACGCGGGATCCCGTGGACGCCCTGATCGCGCCGGCCGGGATCCCCATCCGCCTGGTGGATACGGCGGGCGTGGAGGGGCGGCCCTTGTGGCCGCCCGGACGTTGTTCCGATCCCCCCCGTCCCCCGCCCGTAGGTGACGGCTTCGATCCCACCGCCGCCGCCGAAGCCGCCACCCTCGATGCCCTCGATCAGGCCGACGCCGTCCTCTGGGTCGTCGACACCACCCAACCGGTCCCCGACGCCCTCCGGTCGCTCGCCGCCTCGACCCGGCTCCCCTCCGCCTGGGTCTTCAACAAGTGCGACCTCCTTCAAGCGGGGAGTCCGGAGCCCGGAGCGGCGCCTGCCCACGCGGTATCCGCCCTGACCGGCCAGGGCGTGCCCGAGCTGTCCGCCGCCCTCCCGGCCCTTGCCGGCCTCGCAGCCGTCCCGTCCCCCGGCGCCCCCTGCGTTTTCACCGTTCGCCAGCGCGACGCCCTGGAGGCCGCCCGCCGCGCGCTCCCCGACCTGGACCGGGCGCGCCAGGCCGTGTCGGCCCTGCTCTCGCCGTAGCGCCGGCATCGGGCGCATGTCACCCTGACGGCCCCCCCTTGCGGCAAA
>CAYUME010000843.1:0-2466 GCA_964445475.1 uncultured Planctomycetia bacterium | reverse complement strand
GGCGCGCGGGAAGGTCGTGACAGCAGACTCGATCCTGCCCGGCGTACGGCGGCGGTCGCTCTCGTTCCAACTCCTGCTCGTCGCCGGCGGGCTCGGGATGTTGATCGTTGGCTCGCGTTGGGCATTGCTCGGGGCTGTGGCGCTGGGCGTGGATCCATCGGAAGGCGTCGTCGTCCACCTCCTTCACCCCGAGGATGCCGTGGTTCCGGCCCGCCACCTCGCGGTAGACGTACCGGCAGCCCCGGTCCCGGAGGCGGTCCCGCCCCTTGCGGGAGAACGCGACGCCTACGACGTCGTCGGCGTCCCCGTGCACGAGATACCACTCGGTCTTCGTCTCCGCCGGGTTGGCCAGCTTCCCCGTCCCCATCTGGTCGCTGACGCCGGCGTAGGCGACGACGGACGCGAAGAGCTCGGGGTGGGCCCAGCCGAACCGCGTGACCATGAAGCCGCCGTTGGAGTAGCCGACCAGGTGGACGCGGCGGCGGTCGACCGGGTAGGTCTGGCAGGCCCACTCGATCCAGGCCAGGACGCTCTTGTCGTCGGCCTCGGCCCAGCCGTTCCCCTTCGACTTGCCGCCCATGACAACGTACCGGTCGAGCAGCCCGAGCCGCTTGAAGGAGCCCGTGGTGGGGCCGTAGAGGTGCTCCTCGTTCCCGTTGATGCCGTGGAAGTAGACCACGAGCCCCAGGGTCCGCTCCTCGGGGAGGGTCTCGGGGACGCAGGCCTTGTAATGAATAAGGAAGGCGCCCTTCTCGTCCTTGCAGTCGTCGACGAAGACCCCGGTGCGCGGCGGAGGCTTCGGGGCGGGCGCGGCAAGAAGGGGGAGGGAGCCGGTCAGCGCCAGGGCGAAGGAAAGGGCGCGGGCATGTGGGGACATGAGGACTCCCGCCACTCGGGGTACCCGGAAGGCCGGATTCTATCCCCGCGCGGCGGGTCGTCCAAGGGGAAAGCCGCCCCCCCGCTTTTTGTGCGTCGGGGGCCGTCTTCTGCGGTATAGTGCCGGGACGGCCCGTATTTTCGGGAACCCGGCGCCCCCCCGCCGCGTCCAAGGACGCAGGGACGGATGCCGGATATGTCCCGAAAAGACGTCGCCCGGTGCGTCTTTCCTGTGAATCCCCCTTCCGGACGTTCCAGTTAAGGAGGTCGACGATGCGAGGCACCCGATGGCTCATCCCGGCGGCGGCGGTCCTGTTCGGCGCGGCGGGGATCGCCCCCCCGGCGGACGCCCGGATCAAGCTGGCCACCCTCCCCGTCCGCGAGCGGGTGGAGATCCAGCTGGAGAACGAGAACGCCACCCTCGTCGAGGAGGAGCGCACCGTCACCCTCCTCAAGGGGACCAACCAGATCGACTTCTCGTGGACCAACACGCAGATCGACAAGTGGACGATCCTCTTCCGCCCGCTGGCGGTCGGCGACGCCGTCCGCGTCATCAACCAGTCCTACCCGCCGGGCGAGAACGCCCTCGTCTGGGAGGTCTTCGCCGACAACGCCGGGCCGGTCAAGGTCCGCATCTCCTACATCCTCGGGAACCTGAAGCGCTCCTTCAGCTACCGGGCCACGGCCGAGTTCAACGAGTCGACGCTGGTCCTGCGCAACTACATGCGGGTGGCCAACTTCTCCGGCGAGGAGTTCGGCCTCTCCAGCGTCTGGGCCGGCTTCGGCGACCTCTTCCAGAAGGAGATGGGCCTCCAGGAGTCCAAGGAGGTCCTCGTCGCCAAGTTCGTCGACGTCCCCATCAAGAAGAAGTTCGTCTTCAACTGGCGCTCCGGCCAACCCGTGCCCGACGAGCCGAACCAGCGCTACGTGACGATGCACTACGTCCTCAAGAACGTGAAGCCCGCGGCGGCGCCCCCGCCCGGCGTCGACGCGACCCCCCTCGGCTCCTTCCCCCTCCCCTTCGGCAAGGTCCGCATCTTCCAGAAGGACGGCAAGGGGGGCGAGGCCTTCACCGGCGAGGACTGGGGGAAGTTCACGCCCATCGACGACGAAATGAAGCTCTACCTCGGGCTGGCCAAGGACGTGAAGGTCGAGCGCACCGTCAAGAAGAACGATCGCGTCCCCGTGCAGCACAACCTCTTCCACCAGGACGTCATCGTCCAGTACAAGATCCAGAACTTCAAGAAGGACGCCTGCCTCCTCGACATCGAGGAGGACATGAACGTGCTCCGCAACGAGTTCTGCGGCGCCAAGGACCGCGAGGCGCAGTGGGAGCTCCAGGGCCAGACCACGAACCGGGACGGCGTCGAGCGGAAGAGCGCCCAGAACGTCGAGATCCACGTCCCGCTTCCCGCCGGCCCCCAGGAGGCCGACCAGAAGCCCGAGGAGGTGATCTTCCTCCTCCACGTCCTCTTCAAGAACGAGTGGTAGCCCCCTGACGAAAGGAACCGCCATGACGCGCGCATCGCTGGCCGCGGCCCTGGCCCTCCTGCTGTCGGGATGGGCGCAGGCCCGCGACGTGGACCTGGT
>CAYUME010000842.1:0-2470 GCA_964445475.1 uncultured Planctomycetia bacterium | reverse complement strand
GTCACCGCCCCCGGCGGCGCCGCCGCCGTCCGGTTCGCCGACGGCGGCACCGTGCGCGCCGGCGCGGCGACCCGCGTCGCCGTCCTCGAGTCCGCCCCCGCCGCCGACCCGGCCGCGCCCCGGATCGTCCGCCGCACCGTCCGGCTCGACGCCGGCCGCCTGCGCTTCGACCTCCCCGCGCGCGACGGCGTCCTCCAGGAGATCGCGACCCCCGCGGGGCGCCTCGCCGTCCACGGCGCCCAGGGCTCCGTCGCGTGGGTCGACGGCCGCCTCCGCGTCGCAGTCGAGGGCGGCCGCGCCACGCTCGAGAGCCCCGCGACCGGCCTGAAGGTTCCCCTCGGCGTCGGACAGGCCGTCGAGCTCCGGACCGACGACGGCCCGCTCGCGATCCGGTGCGAGGCCGACGGCAGCCGCCCCGTGCGCGTCTCCATCGGCGTCGTCCGCGTGGACCTCACCGCGGGCAACGCCCTCCGCATCGTCCCCCGCCCCGACGGCGCCGCCCTCGTCACCGTCCTCGCCGGCCCCGTCGTGGTGACCCGGGGCGAGACCGCGCCGCCCCGGACGTTCGGCACCGGCGAGGCCTTCGCGGCCGAGGCGGCGGGGATCGAGATGCCCGAGATCAAGCCGCTGCCGAAGCCCGAGCCGCGCCCGGCCCCGCGCCGCGCCGCGGCGGCTGCCGCCGAGGCCGCCGAGCCCCCCGTCCCCCCGCTCCCCGAGGTCCCGCTCATCCGGGGCACCGTGGAAGCCAGCCCCATGGACTAGCGGAGGGGGGATTCCGCGCGAGCGGAGCGCGCGGCAGGCCGATAATCGACGGGAAGGACATTTTAAAGAATACTGGACGTCGCGAAGGCCATTTGATATAAGGAAAGACCTTTCGCGGAACGCGTCGGAGACCTCGGATATGACCGTCAAGACGTGGATGCCGGCCGCCCTGACCGTCGTCGCCCTGGCTGCGCCGGTCGCGCTCGCCCAGGAGGAGGACGTCTGGAAGCAAGGCCGCCTCGTCGACATCCACACCGACAAGCTCAGCCTCAAGCCCGCCCTCACCGAGGAGATCTGGTACAACTCCAACATCTACCTCTCCGATACCGACGAGGAGAACGACTTCGTCGTCGTCACCCGCCCCAGCGTCGACCTCGAGTACGACAACCAGGAGAGCGGGACCCTCGCCAAGGTCGGCTACTACTTCCGCTCCCTGATCTACTTCGACTTCAACGACCTGAACGAGACGGAGAACCACGTCGCCCTCGCGCTCGACCAGAAGGTCTCCAAGTTCCGCGCCGGCCTCCACCTCAAGTACGACCAGCAGAAGACGATCGTCGACTACCAGGCCCTCCCCATCCAGGGGTACTCGGTCCTCGACTACGGCGCGAAGCTCGGCTACGACTTCAACGCCTTCGACGGCGAGGTCGGCTTCGTCCGCCGCACCACCACCTACGACGAGGCCGTCTACGAGGACTACGACCACGACGAGGACCGCGTCTGGATCCAGGGCGCCTACCACGCCTGGGACAAGACCGACCTCCTCCTCGAGCTCGCCTACGGCCGCACCGCCTACGACTCGGACGTCCACAACGACAGCACCTACCTCGAGGTCCTCGGCGGCGTCAAGGGCAAGCCCACCGCGAAGATCGGCCTCCAGGCCAAGGTCGGCTTCCGCTCCGAGAACTACAAGGAGACGTCGACCGTCGCCTACACGGACGACTACTCCGGCCTCATCGTCCGCATCGCGGCCACCTGGGACGCCTCCGAGCGCGACCGCCTCGAGCTCAAGCTCCTCCGCGAGCCCATCCCCTCCCTCTACTCCAACTACTACGTCACGAACCGCGTCGAGGCCTCCTACGCCCACGCCTTCGACGCCCGCCTCCGCGCCGGCCTCGGCGTCTACTACGAGCTGAACACCGAGTCCGACGACGTCGAGGACTACACCCGCTTCGGCGGCTCCGTCAAGGCGGGGTACGACATCCTGGTCTGGCTGACGGCCGACGCCCTCTTCGAGTACGCGACGAAGGACGCCAAGGAGTTCGACGTCATCGACTACAACGTGATGCGCTTCATGCTCGCCGTCACCGCGCGCTTCTAGACGCCGCCCAGATGAGAACGAAAGCCGGACGGGACTTCCCGTCCGGCTTTTTTGTTGGGTGGGAGGGGCTGGACTCCCCGTTCGTCACCTCTCTCCTGAGGAGCCGAGGGACGCCCCCCCGCCCTCGCCGCGGGTTCAAGGACGGTCAAGCCGGCGTCGCCCGGGTACGCGGGCAGCGTGGGCGCGGTCGCGGGGCGTGTGGCGCGAAACGGGAGGCCTCGCGAACGCCCGGGCGCAGGGTGCGTGTCACGGTAGCGGCCCCCCAGGGTGGAATCTTCATGGCGATTTCCCGGCGGCGGGTATCCATCGTGCGATTTGGGGGGTGGGGCCCCCCAAACCCACCATAACAACCACCGCCCCCCCCCCGGCCGGCGACGAGTGCCGGCC
>CAYUME010000841.1:0-2481 GCA_964445475.1 uncultured Planctomycetia bacterium | reverse complement strand
GGCGACCGTGACCGACATCGCCGTCCTCGACCGGACGAAGGAGCCCGGGGCGCCCGGCGAGCCGCTCTACCTCGACGTCGTGACCGCCCTGCGCGAGGCCCGGGACGCCGGCGCGACCCGTTTCGCGAAGGAGCCGCGCGTCCTCGGCGGCCGGTACGGCCTCTCCTCCAAGGAGTTCACCCCGGCGATGGTGAAGGCCGTCTACGACGCGCTCGGACAGAAGGACGCGACGAACCACTTCACGATCGGCATCGCGGACGACGTCACGCACCTCTCGCTGGCGTACGACCCCGAGTTCGACATCGAGCCGGCCTCCGTCACCCGCTCCGTCTTCTTCGGGCTGGGCGCGGACGGGACGGTCGGCGCGAACAAGAACTCGATCAAGATCATCGGCGAGGAGACGGAGAACTTCGCCCAGGGGTACTTCGTCTACGACTCGAAGAAGTCGGGCGCGATCACCATCTCCCACCCCCGGTTCGGGCCGAAGCCGATCCGCTCCTCCTACCTCATCCGCAGGGCCAACTTCGTCGCCTGCCACCAGTACTGGTTCCTCGAGAAGTACGACGTTCTCGCCTACGCGGCGAACGGCGCCACCTTCCTGCTCAACTCCCCCTACGGGCCGGACGACGTCTTCGCGAAGCTCCCGCGCGAGGTCCAGGAGCAGATCGTGAAGCGCAAGCTCAAGGTCTTCGTGATCGACGCCTACAAGGTGGCGAAGGACACGGGGATGGGCGTCCGCATCAACACCATCATGCAGACCTGCTTCTTCGCGATCTCCGGCGTCCTCCCGCGCGAGGAGGCGATCGCCCAGATCAAGAAGGCGATCAAGAAGACGTACGGGAAGAAGGGCGACGAGGTGGTCCAGAAGAACTTCGCCGCCGTCGACCACACGCTCGCGCATCTCGTCGAGGTGAAGGTGCCCGAGCGCTCCCCCGCCGGCGCCGCGCGCCCGCCCGCCGTCTCCGACGCGGCGCCCGAGTTCGTCCGGAAGGTGACGGCCGTGATGATGGCGAACCAGGGGGACACGCTGCCGGTGAGCGCCTTCACGCCGGACGGGACGTGGCCGGTCGGCACGACGCAGTGGGAGAAGCGGAACGTCGCCCTGGATATCCCGGTCTGGGAGCCCGACCTCTGCATCCAGTGCGCCAAGTGCTCCCTCGCCTGTCCCCACGCCGCGATCCGTCCCAAGGTCTACCCGCCCGAGCGGCTCCAGGGCGCCCCCTCCACCTTCAAGTCGGTCGACTACAAGGCCTCCGACTTCAAGGGGCAGAAGTACACGATCCAGGTCGCGCCCGAGGACTGCACGGGCTGCTCGCTCTGCACCATGGTCTGCCCGGCCAAGGACAAGACCAACCCGAAGCGGAAGGCCATCAACATGGCCCCGCAGATGCCGCTTCGCGAGCCGGAGCGGGCCAACTTCGCCTTCTTCCTCGGCATCCCCGACCCCGACCGGAAGGCGATCAAGATCGACGTCAAGGGGAGCCAGCTGTTCCAGCCCCTGTTCGAGTACTCCGGCGCCTGTGCGGGGTGCGGCGAGACGCCGTATGTCAAGCTCCTGACCCAGCTCTACGGCGACCGCCTCATGATCGGCAACGCCACCGGCTGCTCCTCGATCTACGGCGGCAACCTGCCCACCACGCCGTACCGGACGAACCCGGACGGGCGCGGGCCGGCCTGGTGCAACTCCCTCTTCGAGGACGCCGCCGAGTTCGCCTTCGGCTTCCGGCTCGCCGTCGACAAGCATCGGGAGTTCGCCCAGGAGCTGCTCCGGCGCCTGGCCGGCCCGGTCGGCGAGTCGCTCGTGGACGGGATCCTGAAGGCGGACATGTCGACCGAGGCCGGGATCGAGTCGCAGCGCGCCCGGGTGGCCGAGCTGCGCCGGAAGCTGGCGGGGATCGCCGAGCCCGACGCGAACCGGCTCGACGCCGTGGCCGACTACCTCGTCAAGAAGAGCATCTGGGGCCTCGGCGGCGACGGCTGGGCCTACGACATCGGGTACGGCGGCCTCGACCACGTCATCGCCTCCCCCCGCGACATCAACCTCCTCGTCATGGACACGGAGGTCTACTCGAACACCGGCGGCCAGGCCTCGAAGTCGACTCCCATGGGGGCCTCCGCCAAGTTCGCCGTGGCCGGGAAGCCGACGTTCAAGAAGGACCTGGGGCTCATCGCCATGGCCAGCGGGCGCGTCTACGTCGCCCGCGTCGCCTTCGGCGCCAACGACGCCCACACCGTCCGGGCCTTCCTCGAGGCCGACTCCTACCCCGGCCCGTCGCTCATCATCGCCTACGCCCACTGCATCGCGCACGGCTTCGACCTCTCCCAGGGGCTCGAGCAGCAGAAGCTGGCCGTGCAGTCCGGCCACTGGCCGCTCTTCCGGTTCGACCCGCGCCGCGTCGGGACGGCCGAACCGCCGCTCAAGCTGGACTCCGGCGCCCCCAAGATCGAGCTGTCGAAGTACGTCTACAACGAGACGCGCTA
>CAYUME010000840.1:0-2487 GCA_964445475.1 uncultured Planctomycetia bacterium | reverse complement strand
TCGAGCGCGCTCCCGCGCGGGCGGTCGTGTCCCCGGTCGGCGTCGTCGTAGAGGGTCACGGCCTGGGCGGGGTAGATGCCCCCGAGGCCGATCACGCCGTCGAGGTCGGCCGCGGCGGTGTAGGCGGCGGCGGCCACGCCCGAGGCGAGGTCGACCGCGATCGCGTCCACGTCGGCGACGGCGGCGGCCGGGATGGGCTGCACGGTCCGGCGGACGGTGAGGCGGTCCGCGCCGTAGGCCACGAAGAAGCCGGCCCTGACGGCCGTGGCGGCGACGTGAGAGGTCACGCCGTCGTTCGGGGCGTCGACGAGGAGCCCCTCGATTCCGGCCGCGGGGTTCGCGGCCACGTCGGTCCAGAGCGCCATGTCAGACCTCCCCGCCCTTCCAGGCGTCGGTGTTGCGCTCGATCAGCCGGCGGCGGGCGGCCTCGGCGACCGAGACCTGGCCGGCGGCCGGGGTGACGGCCGCGACGCGCGCGTCCGTGCGGCTCGTCTGCGCCACGGAGCCCGAGGCGACGACGGCGTCGAACCGACCGCGGACGTACTCGTCCGAGTGCTCCGGCTTGTCCTCGAGCCCGAGGGCCAGGCACATCACGGCGCGGTCGGTGAGCCCGTCGCAGCGGAGGTCGGACTTGACCCCCTTGGCCTGCTCCTCGAGCCGCACGCGGGCGGCCACGAGGGCGGAGACGGTCGCCGGGTCGGCGGCCTTCTTCGCCTGCTCGGCGAGCGCGTCGGATCGGCCCTCGGCCGCGTCGGCCCGCGCCTTCTCGGCGGCGAGCTGCCTCTGGATCTCGGCGACCTGGGCGCGCTCACGCTCGAGAGCGACGGGAAGCGCCTTCGCGGCGGTCTCGTCCCCCTCGACGGTGAACTCCTGGCCGTCGGCACGGATCGCGAACTTCATGCTCGACTCCTGGTTGCAGTTGGTGGCGGAAGACGATCCGGCGTCGGCCGGACTGATCGCTTCGAGGTGCTCGTCGAGGTCGCCGTCGAGGCGGAGGGCGACGGTCGGGCCAGCGCGGCCCCAGCCCCGGGGACCGATCGCGACGTGGTTGTAGGAGACGTCCCGCTGGATCGCGTCGTAGCGGGTGCCGTCCGGGGCGACGCCGGGGGTCAGGTCGAGCTCGACGTTGTAGCCGGCGCTGACCTCGCGCCGCTCGCCCGCCTCGATCGCGGCGATGAGCGCGGCGTCCTGCACGTAGAGCGAGGCCGCGATGTGCTCGCCGTCCTGCCGGGGGTCGTCGCCGACGTGGCCCCGGGCGAGGGTCCGCCAGCTCTCGGCGGTCACTGGGCCGGACGGGTGTAGGTCGGTGACGGGGGCGCCGCGGAGGCTGGCGAGGCTCGCGGCCTTGAACGCCTCGGCCTCGGGGCGGTACTCGCGCCAGAGGCTGCCGTCCGCGCGCCGGTAGGTGAGGACGCCTGAGCGGCCGATGGCCGCCGGGACGCGCAGACCGCCGGCCGCCGTGCGTTCCGCGCGGTCGAGTCGGCCGGTCTCGATTCGGTACGCCAACAGGGATTAGTGTCTCACGGGAGAGTCACGTCCGTCAAGGAAAATTCGAACGGACGTTCGTTCGAACTTCGCGGGATTCGGCAAGCGTGCGGAAGGGTTAGCTTTTCGAACGGACGTTCGAACGGGAAAGGGTGGGGGGCTCCAGCCCCCAGGGTCAGGAGGGCTCGACGGGCTCGGCGAGGACGCGCGCCAGCATGACCCGGACGCAGCGGGCGAGGGCCTCCTGATCGCCGCCGAGGGCCCGGTCGACGAGGGCGACTGTCTCGGCGTCGCCTCGCGTCTCGGCCCGCTGTCTCAGCTCGAGGAGGTCGTCACGATCGACCTGGATCACGATGACGTCGTCGGCCATGTCTCACGGCCTCCCGCCTCCCCGGTCCGATGCGGGCAACGTGCCAGGTCGGGGGCGGGAGGGAGCGCGCCGAATCTCCGGGGGTCTGCGGGGCGGGGCGGCCTATTCCGCCGGGGTCCGGCGGGATTCGGCCCTGGGCTCGCGAGCGGCGTCGAGGAGCAGTTCCCGGGCGCCCCGCTCGAGGGCGGCCCGGATCGTGTCGGCCCGCGGGCGGCCGAGCATGCGGGCGGCCTCGTCGAGCAGGGCGTCGAGGGCCCGGTCGATCCCGACGGCGACGCGGACGTCGAGACGGCGGCGGGGCATGGCCTAGGCCTCCGGCCTCGGAACGACGACCCACCCGCGGACGGCGGCCAGGGACTCGGCGCGCTCGACGGCCGAGCCCGCGAAGGTGTACGGGACCGCTGGTCCGTAGAGCAGCTTGCGACCGTCCCGCGCGTCGCGGATGACGCCGACCGTCGCAAAGCACGACCCAGCCGTCTCCGTCTCGATGTAGACCCTGCGCCTGTTTCTGGGCATCGCTCCCTCCCTCTCGGCGTCCTGGCGCCGCACCAACCCCGGGCGGCCGGGGCTCGTGCGGGGCCGGGGCCCCTGGTGACTACTTCGGGTCGGGGAGGTAGACGCAACGGGGCGAA
>CAYUME010000839.1:0-2493 GCA_964445475.1 uncultured Planctomycetia bacterium | reverse complement strand
GAACACAACTCGGCCATACCCATCGACTTCCGTTGTCCACGGGTTCCTGTTGTACTTCGACGCCAGCGCGCTCGCCCTCTTTTCCCCAAACGAACCAGTCCCTGTCGATGGGACAGGAGTCAATCCCCAATCCATTAAAGCCTTCTGCTTGGCTGTCGTTACAATCGGATCGGCCAATTGGAGCCCGGCAATGCTCGCGGTTTTCGGTTTCAGCTTCAACATGAAGCACATGGTCGCCTGACTCATCTATGTACAAACGATAGCGCTCGACAGTCCCGCCGTTCGACACGCCAGCCCCCTCTCTACGACAGCACCGACCTCGTGACCGCCTAATTCTCCGGCGCGTGCAGTCCGCCCGCCCCCGCGCGGAACTCGACGCACATCCGGTCCGGGTCCCCCGGCCGGGGGCGCGCGCAGTTCCAGAGGCAGGCCCCGCAGTGGACGCACTTCTCCCGGTCGAACGCCGGCACGCCGCCGTCCCCCGGCATGATCGCCTGGCCCGAGCAGGCCTCGATGCAGATCTTCTCCGTGCAGGCCCGGCAGACGTCCGGGTATGGGAAGAGGACGTGGTCCGCGTACCCCGCCGGCGCCTGCACCTTCCCGCCCGTCAGCAGGACGTCCTGGTGCGACATGAGGAGCGTTCCGTCCATCGGGATCGCCGGCCACCCCCAGCGGTCCAGGAGCGCGTCGTGGAGCGGCTGCCCCTTCGCGTCGCAGTCCGCCTGGATCCGCGCGACCTCGTCCGGAGGGATCCGCTTCCCGAAGAACGAGGCGAGCGGCTCGACGTACCGGTACGGCGGCCTCGGCGTGCCCGGGATCCCGAGCAGGCCTCCGGTCAGCCCCCGCAGGCCCGTCCCGACGAGCCCGGGGATGAAGCCGTGGACGAAGCCGTCGCGCGCCTTCGCCGCGGCGCGCGACTCCTCCTCCAGCCAGCCCGTCCGCCGCCGCGCCACGTAGGTCTTCCCGAGATTCTCGCGCGTGAAGGGCTGCTTTGCCGCTAGCAGCTCGAGGACGCCCTCCGCGAGCCGGCAGCCCGTCGCCCACGCCTCGTCGACCCCCGAGTTCGTGAGCACGTTGGTGCTGCCCGACCCTTCGCCGATCCGCGCGCAGCCGTCGAGGGCGAGGTGCGGCTCGGCCCGCCGGCCCGACTCGTTCAGGCTCTTCGCCCCCCACGACCGGAGCGTCGCCCCCTTCAGGTATCGCCAGAGATACGGGTGCTGCATCCAGTGCTGGAGGTGCCGGTAGGCCGTCCGCACCGGGCTCTTCGTCCACGACTGGAGGAAGACGCCGAGCGAGGCGGTCCGGTCGGGCAGGACGTAGAGGAAGCCGAAGATCTCCGGCTCGGGGTAGCCGAGGGTGTGGAGGACGGTCCCGGTCTGGAGGGGCGTGTCCTCGGGGAGGGTGACGACGAACTTCATGCCGAGCGCCCACTCGTGCGGCGGGTGGCCGCCGGGCGTCCCGAAGTGCGCGTCGAGCTGCCGCCCCACCGGTCCGTACGGCCCGTCGCCCACCACCGTCAGGTCCGCCCGGATGTCCATGCCGGGCATGTAGCCGGCCTCGGGGTTGCCCTTTTTGTCGACGCCCTGGTCGGCGAGCCGGACGCCGACGACCTTGTTTTCCTCTATTAATGGCGAGGCGACGGGCATGCCGGGCCAGAGCTGGACCTGGCCGGAGCCCATCAGTTGTTCGCCCGACCATTGCAGGAAGGCTCCCAGCGACATCACGAGGCCGCCGTGCTTGGCGAGGAAGGGGGGGAGGAAGGGCACCTCGACGGCCTCCTCGGCGTACCACGGATTGCCGAAGCGGGTGCCCCGGAGGAAGGCGTCCTTCACCTTCAGGAGGGCCGGCCGCCGGCTGACGCCGTGGGGGTCGAGAAGGTAGACGAGCTTCTCCACCCCGACAGAGGCGGCCATGGGGATGGCCGACGGGTCGAGGTCGGGGAAGGAGGCCCGGATGGCGCGGGCGGAGGTGACGACGCCGGAGACGCCGAAGCCGAGCCCCTCGGCGCGCTCGTAGCAGAGGACCTGCAGCGGCATCCCGGGCGCGACGCGGCTCTCGAACCGCGGGGCGCCGTCGGGGCCGGTCATCCCGCGGACGAGGGTGGTGAGGAAGCCGGCGGTGGCCGGTCCGAACCCGACGCAGACGATGTCCGCGTCCATCCGCTGGCGCTCGACGGCGGGGGCGTCGCTCATGCGGGCGTCCTCAAACAAACCGCGGAGGCACGGAGGGCGCGGAGCGGATATGAGAAACCCCAGATGAACACAGATAAGCACGGACAGGGTATTCTATCTGTGTCCACCCGTGAATCTGTGGTTTCCTTCCTTCCGGTGGCCCCCGTGGCTTGTCCTACACGGGATAGTCCAGCGCCTCGGGGATCATGACGCGGGTGACGGCCGCGGCCGCGCGGTCCTTGGCCGGGCGCGAGCCGGCGAGGCTCCGCTCGACGCGCCCGCGGAGCGCGTCGAAGGGGGCGAGCGCGGGGTCGGGCGCGCC
>CAYUME010000838.1:0-2495 GCA_964445475.1 uncultured Planctomycetia bacterium | reverse complement strand
CGATCCCCTCGGCCTTCAGAACCCCATCCAGGCAGGTCCTGGCGGGGTGGCCGGACGGGAGCAGGCTGTATTTTCGTTTCACGGACCCGACAAGCATGTCGAGCCCGAGCGGGATGGCCCGGGTGAGGAAGGCGCTCTCGAGGGGGCCCCGGACCGGCGAGCCGTCGGCGCGCTTCGAGGGCAGCATGTGGGAGAAATTGCTCAAGCCCACGGACACGTGGACGCCCTGGAACTCCGGGTCGGCGTGGAGGATCGTCATCGCCTCCAGGACCCGCTTGAGCATGCCCTCCGAATCGACCGCGAGCGGTCCCAGCCCCGGATCGAGGATCAGCCGATCGTTGGGGAGGGGATGGCCGCACGCCCGCACCGCCTTCAGCATGTCCACGGCCGTCCGGACCGTCTCCCGCGCGTCCCGGTTGGGCAGGACGTCGTTGCCCTCGTGCCGCTCCGAGATGAGCAGGATGGGCATCATCGGTCGGACGGCGAAGAGGTCCAGCATCGTCAGCCGCTGGGGCGAGATGGAGTTCAGGATGGGCCACCGGCCCCCGCACCGGGCGGGATCGTAGGCCTTCAGTCCCGCCTCGGCGATCAGCGGATCGGGCGTGTCGATCGAGAGGGGCTTTGACGACACCTCCTGGATCCGGCGCACCAGCTCCGCCATGACGTCGGGCGACCGTCTCCCGACGTTCACGTCGATATAGTCCGCCCCCCCCGCGTCCTGGGCGCGGGCGAGGGCCAGAATCCCCTCCATGTCGTTTGCGTCCAGGAGGCTCTGCGTGGAGGGAATCGAGTCGTTGATCGACTCCCCGATCAGGGTCACGCCGCTCAATATACTCATGTGCGTCCCGTGTTCCTAGTTAGAACAGCCCCTTGATCTTGCCGTTCGCGTCGATGTCCACCGCGCAGAAGGCGGGCACGGAGGGCAGCCCGGGCATGGTCCGCATCTCGCCGAGGAGCGGGTACAGGAAGCCCGCGCCGACGGAGGCCCGGATGTCGCGGACGGGGAGCGTGAAGCCGCTCGGGGCGTTCTTGAGGGACGGGTCGTGCGAGAGGCTGAGGTGCGTCTTCGCCATGCACATGGGAAGCTTGTCGAGGCCGAGCTCCGTGTAGCGCTTGATCTTCTCCTCGGCAGCGGGGAGGTAGTCCACCCGCGCGGCGCCGTAGATCTCCTTGGCGACGGTCTCGATCTTCTGCTTGATCGGCGCCTGGACGTCGTAGAGGAACTTGAACTGGGACGGCTTCTCGCAGGCCTTGACGACCGCCTTGGCCAGGTCGGCACCGCCCGCCCCGCCGCGCGCCCAGACCTCGCTGGGAACGGCGTCGTCCGCACCGGCAGACATGGCGGACTTCCGGACGACCTCGACCTCCTTGTCGGTGTCGTCCGAAAACCGGTTGACGGCGACGACGACGTTGACGCCGAACTTCTTCGCGTTCTGGACGTGCCGCTTGAGGTTCTCGCAGCCCTTCTCGACGAGATCGAGCGCCTCCTTCTTGTAGGCATCGGGCAGGGGCTTGCCGGGGACGACCCGGGGACCGCCGCCGTGCATCTTGAGGGCCCGGATCGTCGCGACGAGGACGACACAGTGGGGGCTGAGGCCCGAGACGCGGCACTTGATGTTGAAGAACTTCTCCATGCCGCAGTCGGCCCCGAACCCGGACTCCGTGACGACGTAATCGGCCAGCTTGACGGCGATCTGGTCGGCGATGACGGAGCTGTTCCCGTGGGCGATGTTGGCGAAGGGACCCGCGTGGACCAGGGTCGGGTTGTGCTCCAGCGTCTGCATGAGCGTCGGCTTGATCGCGTCCCGCATCAGGACGGTCATGGCGCCGGCGACGCCGAGATCCTCTGCCGTCACCGGCTTGCCGGATTTCGACACGCCGATCACGATGCGCCCCATCCGCTCGCGCATGTCCTTCAGGGATGTCGACAGCGCGAGGATGGCCATGACCTCGCTGGCGACGGAGATGTCGTACCCGCTCTGGCGCGGGACGCCATCCAGCTTCGAACCGAGCCCGAGGACGATGTTGCGCAGCGCGCGGTCGGAGACGTCGACCACGCGGTTCCAGGTGATGCTGTACGGATCGATGTCCAGCCGCTTCATGCCCGACTTCGCGAGGGCCTCGTCCGACATGCGGCTCTCGTGGAAGAGGCGGTTGTCGATCGCGGCGGCGAGCTGGTTGTGGGCCGCGCTGACGGCGTGGATGTCACCCGTGAGGTGGAGGTTGAAGTCCTCCATGGGGATGACCTGGGCGTAGCCGCCGCCCGCGGCGCCGCCCTTGATCCCGAAGGTCGGGCCCTGGGAGGGCTGGCGGATGCAGGCCATGATCTTCTTGCCGATGACGCCGAAGCCCTGGGTGAGGCCGACGGACGTGGTGGTCTTGCCTTCGCCGAGCGGTGTCGGCGTGATCGCGGTCACGTCGATGTACTTCGCGCTCGGCTTGTCCTTGAGGCGCTCGAGGATCTCGAGCTTCACCTTGGCCTTGTAGTCCCCGTA
>CAYUME010000837.1:0-2502 GCA_964445475.1 uncultured Planctomycetia bacterium | reverse complement strand
AGACCGCCATCGTCCTCGAAGGCGGCGACCGGAAGACGCTGACGCCCGGCGGGCACTTCGCGACGAACAACCACGTCTGGGAGTACAGCCGCTGGTGCCGAACCTACCGGCCGGCCGTCCGCCTGGGCGGCGTCGGCCTGCGCGTCGCCAACAACCTCATCCACGACTCCCCCCACAACGCCGTCCTCTTCGGCGGCAACGAGCATCTCCTCGAGCTCAACGAGGTCTTCAACGTCTGCCGCGAGACGGGCGACGCCGGCGCCTTCTACATCGGGCGCGACTGGACGATGCGGGGGAACGTCATCCGCCACAACCTCTTCCACCACCTCGAGGGCGTCCAGGGGCAGGAGGGCTTCACGGAGGTCATGGCCATCTACCTCGACGACGCGGCCAGCGGCGCGACCCTCTTCGGCAACATCTGTTACAAGGTCGCGCGCGCCGTGATGGTCGGGGGCGGGCGCGACAACGTCGTCGAGAACAACGTCTTCGTCGACTGCCCCATCGCCGTCCACGTCGACGCCCGCGGCCTCGGGTGGGCGAAGAACCACATCAAGCTGGAGGGGGGCGACTGGGGGATGAAGGGGAAGCTCGAGGCGGTGAAATGGAAGGAGCCGCCCTACAGCGCGAAGTACCCGAAGCTGGCGACGATGCTCGACGAGGAGCCCTACTTCCCGAAGGGGACGGTCGTCGCCCGCAACGTCGCCGCCGGCTGCAAGGAATGGCTGCACCTGCAGGACAGGCTGACGGACAAGACGATCGCGGTGAAGGACAACGTCACGGAGGGGAACGTCGGGCTGGCCAACCCGGCGAAGCTCGACTTCCGAATGTCGCCCGCCTCCCCCGCCTTCAAGGCCGGCTTCCAGAAGATCGCGGTCGAGCGGATCGGGCTTCAGAAGAACGAATACCGCCCCCAGCTGCCCACGGTGGCCCGGCCCCAGTGAGGGGGACGAGGCGGTCCGCATCAGCCGGATCGGACGGCGCACGCCGGCGGGGGGCCCGTCTGCCGGCGATCCCGGCCCCTTCCCCCTACTTCCCCCGCACGGCGCGCTCGATCCAGAGCATCCGGGGCGGCGTGTTGCCCCCCACGTCGATCGTGAAGGTCGTCGGCGACGCGGCGAGGTCCCGGGCCACCGTCTTGGGCTCGCCGTAGGCGATCCCCGCGCCGTTGAACTGCCGGTTTCCGGCCGGCGCCGTCGCCTCCTGGTAGGCGTAGGTCACGGTCGCGACGCAGCCTCTGGGGAGCGCGTCCCGGCCGAGCGAGGCCGTGACGACGTTCTTGCCGACGAGCAGGTGCGGCAGGGCGCCGCGGTTGTGCTCGACGACGGCCTCCACGCCGAACGACGCGAGGGCGCCTGCGAACTCGGCCTTCACCCACACGTCGTACTTCTGGCGCACGAGGGCGGAGACGTCGCCCGCCGCGGCGGCCTGCCAGGTCTTCCCGGCGTCGGCGGAGACGGAGAGCGTCCCCTCCCCGCCCTCGAAGGCCGCGCGCACCGTGGCGGCGGCATAGGGGTAGGGCAGGGAGAGCTTGAAGGTGGCGGAGCCGGGCCCCGCGAGCTTGCCGCCCGCGGCCTTCGCGCCGGCCAGCGCGATGTCGGCCACGTCCGCGGCCTTGGAGAAGTCCGGCGCATACGTGAGCGTCCCGTTGGCCCACGTCCGCGGGCCGTAGTGCTCCAGGACCGGGCCCAGCACCTTGTCGCTCCGGTAATCCTTGGTGCCGCACGTGTGGGTGTTCTTGCCGGGTACGACCGACCCGTCCGGCTCGGCCTTCCACTCCAGGCGCAGCGCGGCGCCCGAGGGCAGCGTCAGGAGCGGGCGGTAGTCCCGGTCGCGGCCGGTGACGGAGGCCCAGCCGTCCTCGTGCTTCGAGACGGGGAGGGGCTTGGAGGCCTTGCAGCCCTGGACGATCCCCGGCGCCTCGTCGCCGCAGCAGAGGTAGGAGCTCGGCGGCACGCGCCCGTCGGTCGCGCCGTCCAGGACGATGGACGGGTCCGCCGTGATGTCGTCCTGGCCGGCGATCGTCTTCCGGTCCTTCGTCCAGAAGTAGCACTTGAGGAAGACGTCGAAGTAGTGCCAGGTGCCGCCGTACTGGACCTCGATGGTCGTGTGGCCCGGCCAGCCGCGGTAGCGTACCGGCCAGCCGGCGGTCTCGAAGAGGGCCTTCAGGACCGTGTGCTGTCCGCCGCAGAGCCCCCAGCCGTAGACGTTGAGGACCTTGAGCGGGCCGACGGTCTGCGGGGCCTTCTCCACCGGATACGCGAAATGGAAGATCGCGGCGTGGAGGTAGTCGTAGAGGGCGATCGCCTTCTCGTCATCGGTCTTCGCGCCGGCGAGGCGGACGACGTCCCGGACGATGCGCTCCAGCGAGCTGGCGTCCACCGTCCGGTCGGTGGTGACCGTGAACTCGGCCGCCGCGCCCCGCGCGGGGCCGGCGCCGGCGGCCCACGTCGCGAGGACGATGACTGCGAGGGCGAATCGGGTGTGCATGGGCCGACTCCGGAC
>CAYUME010000836.1:0-2502 GCA_964445475.1 uncultured Planctomycetia bacterium | reverse complement strand
ATTCCTGCTGCGCCGCCTGGCGCGCTCAGGGCATGTGCTTTACCCCGCTAACCCTTAGGACCATCCACCCCCCCCCGCCCCCCCCCCCGCCCCCCCCACTCTTCCGACGCGCCGCGCCACCCCCCGCACGCCCCTTCTCGCGAGAGACCGCCATGGACCCGGCCGGCCCCTTCCGCTTCGGGCAACACGCGATGAACACGCGGTTCGAGATCGTCGCCTTCGGGCCGAGCGAGGACCTCGTCGGCCGCGTGGCCGAGACCGTCTTCCGGGAGATCGTGCGCCTGGAAGAGACCTTCAGCTACTACCTCGCGTCGAGCGAGCTGGCCGGGGTCAACCGGGAGGCGGCGGGGCGGGCGGTCGAAGCCGGCCCCGACCTCTTCGCCGTCCTCGAGGCGGCCCGGATCCTCCATGCGGCGACGGGGGGGGCCTTCGACCCGTCCGTCGGACCGCTCATGAAATGCTGGCGGTTTCACGACGGGCGCGGGCGCCCGCCGGAACCGGAGGCCCTCGCCGCGGCGCGCGCGCGGACCGGGTTCGGGCACGTCCGGCTCGACCCCGTCGCCCGCACCGTCCGCTTCGACCGGCCCGGCGTCGAGCTGGACCTCGGCGGCATCGCCAAGGGGTACGCCGTCGACGTCGCCGTCGCCCGCCTGCGCGCCTTCGGCGTCATCCCGGCCGCCATGGTCCACGGGGGGACGAGCACGGCCTACGCCCTCGGCGCCCCCCCCGGAGAACCCGGCTGGCCCTTCCGGTTCCGCTCCCCACGCGACCTCCGGCGCGGGTTCGGGACCGTCACCTTCCGGGACCGCGCCATCTCCGGGTCTGCCCCCTCCGACAATTCCTTCCGACGGCGGGGCCGCCGCTACGGCCACATCCTCGACCCGCGCACGGGCGAACCGGCGCACGGGGGCGCCGCCGCCGCCTGGGCGATCGCGCCCACGGCGACGGAGAGCGACGTCCTCTCTACCGCCTTCTTCATCCTCGGCCAGCGGCAGACGCGCGCCTACTGCGGGGCGAACCCCGAGGTCGGCGCCGTCGTCCTGCCGGAGGGCGCCCGCCGGGCCCGGCGGTTCGGCTGGCGGGACATCAAATGACCTCGGTGATTAACTAAATCAAGTAGACAAGAGCCGGAAGAAACATGGAAGGACGGCATGACCTATCCACCCCGATTGCAGCCGGACAAGGGCTATTATCACATCATCCGTCATTTGTTCTTCCCCCTGAGCGGGATCGGGCGATGATTTCCCGGCGGAGGGCCGGGGGTTTTGCTCGGAACAGGTCGCGGTCCCGGTCGTGAGCGGCCGGTCCGGTCTCAGTCCCAGTCTTGGGCTGCCGGTCTGGGCGCGGTCTCGGGCTCGGTCGAGGGTGGCAGGCGCCCCTCTCCGCCCCGGCTGGCTTCCTCATATCCGCAGGACTCCCGGTCTACCTGCCCCGCGCCTTGACTCCCGCCCCCCCCCTCCCTATCATGGGTCGCGTGGGGGGGGGCGGCGGCGCCGAGCCGGAACGCGCCTCAATGCCTTGCCAGCCGTCGACTTGGAACCACGCCCGCCGTTTTCAGGCCTGTCGGGAACACCGCCGTGCTGGGGAAGCTGACCGGGGCCCTGGGATTGCTGCTTTTCGTCGCCGACGCGGCGGCGATGCTCCTCTGCTTCCTCGCCGCCTACTTCGCCAAGAAGCACCTCGTGATGGCCGACCCGGCCCTCGACCTCGAGCCGTACCTGGGCCTGCTCGCCGCGGAGGCTCCCTTCGTCCTCTCCGTGCTGGCGCTGAGCGGCCTCTACTCCTCCCGGACGATGCTGGCCGGCCTCGGCCGCCAGGCGCTCGCGATCCTCAAGGCCACCCTGCTCGCCTTCGTCGTCTTCGTCCTCATCTCGTTCTATGTCCAGCTCTTCTCCTATTCGCGGGCGATCTTCACTTTCTTCTTCGCCCTCCTCCCGGCCGGGCTCCTGCTCCCCCGCCTGGCCCTGCTGGCGGCCAACCGGGCGCTGGGCCGCCCCCCGGCGGGGGTCCGCCGCCTGCTCGTCTTCGGCGACCCGACGCACCTGCCGGGACTGGCGGAACGGTTCGCCTCGAGCCCCTATTGCCGGTTCGAGTTCTTCGGCACCGCCGGCGAGGTCGACCATCCCCGGCCGGAGGACCTGGACCGGATCGAGCAGGGGCGCGTGGACGGGGTGGTCGTGGACCTGCACTTCGCGAAGGCGGAGGCGATCGCGGAGGTGGTCAACCGGGCGGAGAAGGAAGGGCTGAGCGTCTACATGACCGAGCGGACGCTGCCGGTCACGATGCTCCGGTTCGCCGAGGAGACGGTCGGGGGGCTGCCGCTGATCGCGCTGCGCCCCCGGGGGCTGCCCCCGCTCGGGCGAATCGTGAAACGGCTGTCGGACACCGCGATCGCGGCGGCCGGGCTCGCCCTCCTGGCCCTCCCGATGCTGTTCGCGGCCCTGCTCGTCAAGCTCACCTCGCGGGGCCCCGTCTTCTTCGCCCAGCGGCGGGTGGGGCTGG
>CAYUME010000835.1:0-2507 GCA_964445475.1 uncultured Planctomycetia bacterium | reverse complement strand
GGCCTTCCGGAGATCGGGCGGCGTGATGGAGCCGGCGGGCGCCTTGCCGTAGAGGTCCCGCTCGATCAGGGGCTGGATCAGGCGCGCGAGCTCCGCCCAGCCGGCCAGCGGGTAGTGGCAGGGGCCGGGCGGCTTGATCCCGAGGGTCGACATGATGCCCATGTTCGAGTAGAGGCGCGGCAGCGTCCGCTGGACCTCCCGGATCATGTCCCCCGCCCCGCTCGCGCCCCCCATGCTGCAGGCGTTGGGCCAGATCTGGAAGAGGTAGTAGCGCTGGACGTTGGGGTAATCCTGTTTCCAGCCGGCCGACATGTCCACGAAATACTGCCGGTACGACTTCCAGTCGTAGTCGCCGGTGGGCGACGCCGCCCCCTGGTTGTTCTCGCCCTGGTGCCAGAGGATCGCGCGGATCCCGTGCGTCAGCCGGGCCTGCTGCACCCGCCAGAGCATCCGGCCGTAGATCGTGGTCACGTCGGCGGGGTTGGACTCGGAGCGCTGGTGCTGGTCGATGCGGGTCCCCCCGACGGCCCCGTTGACGATGAAGATCGGGATCTTCTGGCTCTCCACCAGCCGCTTGGCGAGCTCCATGCCCCACCAGCCCAGCTCCGCCTTGTCGCCCTTCTGGGCCTTCCAGACGGGGCTGCACCAGAGGTTCGCGCGGGCGCCCCCGGCGTTGCCCTGCGGACTCCCGTAGCTGCGGATCCACTCGTTCGTCTCCGGCGGGGACTTCTCGGAGGTGTCCGTCGCCAGCGCGTTGGACTGGCCGTCGATCAGGTAGGCGTCGCCGCAGACCAGGTTGGTCGCGGTCCGCGTGACGGTCTCGACGCCGCCGGTCCGGGTCCCGAGCTCGGCCTTGTACTTGACCAGCCCCGGCTTGAGCTTGACCGCGAAGGCGTAGCCCCGGTCCGCGGCCGGTTTTTGGCTCTCGGTCTTGTACGGCTTGCCGTCCGCGGTGACTCGCAGGAAGACCGCATCGGCCGGCGCCGCCAGCGTGCCGTTGCAGACCAGCGTCCCCTCGTTCCGGTCGTTGCGGGCGTAGAACTGGTTGTCCTCGGGCTGCTCGTCCTTGTCGGGCGTCCGCTCCACCCAGGCGTCCTTCGCGGGCTCCTTGACCCGGATCGAGGCTGAGGCCGTCACCTCCGCGCCCCCGTTGGAGAGGGCCAGGGTGACGCCCATCGTGCCGCTGTTCTGAGCCCGCTTCAGGACGAGCTTCTCCGGCAGGATATCCTGGATGGCGGCGATCTCCGAGACGGTCCAGGTGTATTTCATCTGGCTGGCGCCCTTGGCCTGCATCTCGGGCCGGTTGGCGACCTGCGGCACCACCTCGATCGTCTCCCGGCCGTCCCAGGCGGCGGGCGCCTTCAGCGTGAAGACCGGGTCCGGGATCTCCTCCTTCACCGTGACGGGGATGTCCTTCGTCCGGACCCCGTCCGGATAGACGGCCTTGAGCTGGAGGGTGAGCGACGTGTCGCCCTTCACGCGGCCGGCGTCGAACGTGAACGCGAACCGGTCCACGGCGGCGACCGTCTCCCGGCCGTCCTTCTTGAGGATCCAGCAGACCTTCAGCGCGCCGCCGGCCTTGGCCGCGACCGTGACGCTCTTGCCCTCCGGCACGGTGATCTGGGCCGGCGACACGGTGAGCTCCGAGCCCGGCTGCACCAGGTGCCCCACCAGCGTCTGCAGGGGCTTCTGGTTCTCGTACTGCAGCTTCACCCAGTCGGCGGAGCGCGTGACCTTGGAGACGCGCACCTCGTCGAGGTCGCCGACGAAGCTGTAGTGGTTGTACCAGCCGCCGAGGTACAGCCGCGCCGGGCTCTTGATCGCCAGCGGCGAGCCCGCGGACTGCGTGACGCCGTCCTGGACGCCGTTCACGTAGATCCGCGCATCGCCGTTCTTGTAGGTGTGCACCACGTGGATCCACTCGGACGTGGCGAGGCGGCTGCCGCCCTGGACGTTCCCGTTGGAGAAGTAGCAGTCCGTCCGGACGTGGGGCGGGCTGGCGAACTGCAGGACGACCTTGCCCTGGCCCTGCTCGTTCCCCCAGGCCACGAGGGTTGCGTTCGGTTTCTCGGCCCGGAACCACGCCTCGGTGGAGTGGGGGCTGGAGCCCGTCGGGTAGGCGGCGATCTTCTCGCCGCCGGTGATCCCCTTGCCCTCGACGAAGCGGCGGGCCTTGCCGATCATGCCGGGGGACGACACGGTCCCCGTGTCCTTCGATTCGAGCGTGCCTACCTCGTCCTTGACCGGGTCGCTCATGTGCCAGACGCTGAGATAGCCGTTGGAGTCGTTGAAGACCGCCGACCCGCTGGACTCGCTGGCGGCGTCTGCCTTGCCCCAGTGCATCCGGATCTCCTGTCGCGCGTTGCCCTTGACGGCCGGGATCCGCACCCAGAGGCACGCGGTCCCCTGGGCCGGATCCCACTCCTCCACCTGGCAGGCCAGCGGCTTGCCCTCGGCGGAGAAGCGGATGTCCTCGCCGCCGGGCTTCGCCTGGCTGAAATCGAAGA
>CAYUME010000834.1:0-2510 GCA_964445475.1 uncultured Planctomycetia bacterium | reverse complement strand
TCGAAGGTGAGGCCGATCTTCGAGGCCATCTGCATCTGCCGGAGGCGGTACTGCGTGATCTCGACGGGATCCTCGGCCGTCCAGATCTTGTAGTCCGGCGTGTTGATGGAGCCGAGGGCGGAGTGGAGCGTCGTCGTCTTGCCGGAGCCGGTGGGCCCGACGCAGAGGACGATGCCGTAGGGGGCCTCGAGGATCTCCTTGAACTTCGCGAGGTTCCCCGGCGACATGCCGATCTGGTCGAGGGGGATGGGCTTGGAGGCGGCGAGGATGCGCATGACGACGTCCTCCTGGCCGGCCGCGGTCGGGAGCGTCGCCACGCGCAGCTCGATGTCGAGCGGGCCGAAGTTCTTGAACTTGATCTTGCCGTCCTGGGGAAGGCGCCGCTCGGCGATGTCGAGCTGGGCCATGATCTTGATGCGGCTGACCAGCGCGCGGGCGAACCGCCGCGGCACCCGCTTCCCGTCGAGGAGGTACTCCCGGCAGACGCCGTCGATCCGGAGGCGGATCTCGAGGTCCTGCTCGGGGTACGGCTCGACGTGGATGTCCGACGCCCCGGCCTTGTAGGCGTCGATGACGATCTTGTTGACGAGCTTGACGATGCCGGAGTTGTCCTCGTTGACGTCCTCGTCCTCCTTCGACGCGGGGCGAAGGGCGTCGAGGGACTCCGCCTCGAGCATGTTGAAGATCTCGTTCCCGGTGGCGGCGGCCACCTCCTGGGCGGCGGCGGGCGCCGCCTCCGGCTTCTTCCCGGTGTCGTAGAAGCGGTCGATGAACTGGAGAATGTCCTCCTTGATCCCCACCCGCTGGCGGATCCGCCGCTCGGGAAGCCCCAGGCGCGCCGCGATGTCCGAGATCTTCTGGATGTCCTTCGGGTTCTCCATCAGGAGGGTCAGGTTCTCCCCCTCGCGGCCGAGGGGAACGATGCAGTGGAACTTGAGGTAGTCGGGGTCGAGCTTCTCGAGGATCTCCTTGGGCGCGGGCAGGGCGGCGTCGTAGACGACGAACGGGCAGCGGAAGTGCTGGAGAAAGGAGTCGGCCAGCTGCGCCTCGGCGACCCCGAACTTGCGCATCAGGATCCGCTCGACCGACTCCTCGCCGGCCAGGGCCTCCTGCTGGGCCTGCTCGAGCTGCTCCTCCGTGATCGCCTCGTTGACGAGCAGGTTGTCGTACTTGCTCCGGCGCAGGTGGATCTTCCGCTGGTTGCCGAAGGCGATGGCCAGCGTCTGGGCCAGCTCCAGCAGCGTCGCCTCGTCGTCGGCCGAGAAGGGGGCGGCGGACTTCCGGTTGACGACCTGGAGGACGCCGAGGAGCTTCTCGTCCTTCGCGATGGGGGCGCAGAGGACCTGCCTCGTCCGGAAGCCGGTCTTCTTGTCCCACGAGGCGTCGAAGCGCAGGTCCTTGTGGACCGCCGCGAGCTCCGCGGCGGCGTAGGCGTCCTTGATGCGGACGACGCGGCGGGACTGGGCGACGTAGCCGGCGATGCTGGCGGGCGAGACGGGGATGCGGATCTCCTTGATCTCGTCGCCGTCCTTCACCTTCGAGAAGATCTCGTTCGCGGCGGCGTCGACGGCGTAGATGGTGACGCGCTCGCCGCCGAGGAGCGTCTGGATCTCGGTGCGGACCTTGAGGATGATCTCGTCGAGGGAGGAGGCGTGGATGCGGTCGGAGAGGCGGCGCAGGGTCGTCTCGCGGACGAGCTGCTGCTCGAGCTGCTTGACCTTCTCGGCGGCGGAGGGGGCCATGGGGTGCTCCTCATCGGGACGCGGCAGGCCGGACTCGCGGGACCGGCCGGCATTATCGGGGGGAGGGCGGGGGGGTGGCAAGGGATTTTGCGAGCGCGGCGACGGGGTCGTGAGGCTCCTGGCGCGGGGGTGCGTGTCACGGTAGCGGCCCCCCCGGTGTGGCATTCCCAGGGCGATTTTCCGAAGCCGATCGGGGGCGGTCCCAGCTCGGGGTGACCACAGCCTTCACGGCCGGCTGGAAGCCGGCGCTACGTCTTGCGACCCCGTCGTAGCGCCGCCTTCCAGGCGGCCCAACCGCACGGGGCCCGCCGGCTGGAGGGGCGGGACGCCCGTCCCGCCCGCGCACACGCGTGTGGGAGGGGTTGGTGCCCCGGAGACGGAGCTGTTCCCCAAGACGGGGCACAACCCCGATTTCCCGGGGTTGCGTTGCATCGGGGTTGTCCGGCCCGACGGGGTGGGGTTTGTCGTGCGGCTGCGTCTCAGCGGGGCCGCTCCCGGCGGCGGAGGACGGCTACTGCGATGAGGGCCAGGAGGACGGCGGCTGCCATACCGGCCACCCCGACGCCGACCCAGGACCTGCGCGAGGAGGGCGGGGCGTCGGGCGCGGTGGAGCCCCTACTGGCAGGGTCCACCGCGGGCTCGGATCCCTGAGAGGGCTTGTTGGGAACAGCCGAGACGGGGGCTGAAGCGGGGGAGGATCCGGGCGTGCCGCCTTCCGGTGCCCGCAGCCCCTGGTCACGGCGGCGGCGCTCCGACAGGGCCTTCAAC
>CAYUME010000833.1:0-2511 GCA_964445475.1 uncultured Planctomycetia bacterium | reverse complement strand
TCGCCCGGACGGAGGGAGATGCGTCGCTTGAGCTGGTGCTGGGCGGGAAACGGCTCGGCGAGGCGACCGCGTCCCGCGGCGCGTGGGCCGAATTCAAGCGTCCCTTCACGGCCGAGGCCGGCGCGTGGCGGCTGCCGCGGCTCGAGCTGCACGCGACGGGATCGGGGGCCGCCTTCGTCCGCGCGCTCTCGCTGAAGGAGGCCGCCGGCGGCGCGGAGCTGCTCTGGGAGGCCGCGACCGACCGGCCGATCCGCGGCCACTTCAACCAGCCGGACTGCGCCGTCGTCGACGGCATCGTGGAGGCCGCGGAACGGACGGGGATCCGCCTCCAGCTGACGCTCCTCACGCGCGACCTGTACATGAGCAGGCTCTCCGACGAGCGGAAGTCCGAGTATGTGCAGGCGGTGGCGGACGCGAAGCGCCTCCTCCGCTACGCCGTCGCGCGCTGGGGATGGTCGACGCACGTCGCCTGCTGGGAGTACTTCAACGAGATGGATCCCGGCAAGCCGGCCGACCGCGCCTACCGCGAGTGGGGCGAGTACCTCGGCCAGGTCGATCCGGCCCGCCGCCTCCGGGCCACCAGCGACTGGGGGCCGAACCCCCGGCAGTGGGCCCACCCGAAGCTCGACGTCGCCGACCTCCACTGGTACCTCCGGCCGGCGTGGGGCGAGCTGTCGAAGGACGCCGCCGCGGCCGCCCTCGACCGCGCGAAGCTCGTCCGCGACAAGGCCCCGGACAAGGCGGCCCTCCTCGGCGAGTTCGGCCTGGCCGACGACACGTGGGGGCTGAGCCCCTACATGAAGCAGGACACGGAGGGGATCCATATCCACAACGCGCTCTGGGCCAGCGCGCTCTCGGGCCTTTCGGGCGCCGCGCTCTTCTGGTGGTGGGACCAGATCGACCGCATGGACCTCTACGCGCCCTACCGGGGCCTCTCCGCGTACGTTGCCGACATCCCGTTCACGACGGCGGGGCTCCAGCCGTCGTCCGCGAAGCTTGCCGGCGCCGGCTGCCGTGTCGTCGGCCTTCCGGGGAAGGACCGCGCCTACCTGTGGATCCAGGATCTCCAATCGACGTGGTGGAAGACGGTTGTCGACAAGGCGCCGCCGACCGAGGTGAAGGGGGCGACGGTGACCGTCGCGGGCCTCGCGCCGGGCGCCTACCGGGTCGCGTGGTGGGACACGCGGGAGGGGAAGGTCGTGAAGGAGGAGGCGGCCCGGGTCGCCGGCCCGGCGCTGACGCTTGCCGCGCCCGCCTTCATGAAGGACATCGCCTGCCAGGTGATCCCGGTAGCCGCGCGATAGCCACGCGGATCGGGAGATCCGGCTCACGGCGTCGTGAAGGTGCCCTTCGGGTAGCCCTTCATGACCTTCAGCACATCCCGCAGCGAGTACATCGCATCGAGCTCGAAGAATGACATCGCGGGAGCGCGGTCGCGACCCGGGCCGGGCTTGAGCGTTGCCCCGGTCGCGAGGTACAGGCGCGTCTTCTTCTCGGGAAACCGCGTTTTGTTGAGTGCCGCCACGTCACGCGCGTGCTGCGCCACGCGCGCGTCCCAGGCCGCCTTCACGGCGGGATGGCCCTTGACGTCGGGGCCCGTGGCGGTGATGCCCAGGGGCTCATACAGCTCGGACCAGCACTCGAAAGAGGAAAGGTCGCGCGGCAGCCGTTCCGGCGGGTGATGCTTCGAGACCCGGTGGATCTTCACGACCGCGACCTGCGTCGTGCGGATGTACTCGATCGTGTCGAAATCGTGCGCCCCGCCGTAGTTCGGGTCGGAGTCCGTGCCGGCGATGTTCATCACGATCGCCCGCGGCGCGTCGCGGATGCGCGTGACGCGCCCCTCGATCAGCGACATCGTCTCGTGAATCCGCATGTCCAGCGGCATGCGCATCGGGGCGCCCATGGGCGACTCCTGATCCTGCGGTCGTTCCGGCCGGGCTGTCCGCTGCGACGGCCGCGGATTCCCGCACGCTGCCCCGCTATAGTCCCTTCCGGTCGGCCTGTCAAGGGGCCGAACGGGGGGGGGGAGATCCTGTCCATGATGCATAAACGGCGCGGCGATCGCATGCCGCGCCGTGTGGGGTCAAGCGGGCGAGGCGATTTCCTGGCGGGCGTCAGGCCTTCCCCACCGCCGGCGTGCGCGACAGGAGCTTCCGGATCGCGGCCAGGAACTCGTCCTTGTCGATGGGCTTGGGGAAGTACGCCTCGGGGGGCGGGGTCTTCTTCAGGTTGCTGATGAAGTGCTCGTAGGCGTGCGGGTCCCCTCCCAGGCCCACGACGGCGGTGACGATCACCACGGGGGTCGACGCCAGCGCGGGGTCGGACCGCATCTCCTTGTAGAAGCGCGCCCCCGAGCACTCGGGCATCGAGATGTCGAGCGTCACCAGGTCCGGCCGTTCCCGCTTCAGGAGCTCCAGGCCCTGGCGGCCGTCGCCGGCGGTCCGGGTCTCGTAGCCGTTGTCTTCCAGCAGCGTCTTCAGGTAGGTCACGACGTCCGGTTCGTCGTCG
>CAYUME010000832.1:0-2514 GCA_964445475.1 uncultured Planctomycetia bacterium | reverse complement strand
AAGCCCTCCGCCGGGAAATCGCCGCCCGCTTCCGGCGCGGGCTTGAGTGGATTGGATCGATCGCCGCGGTCACGGGACGCCCGTCGTGCCGTCGTCTTCGTCTGGTTTTGCCGGGGGCGCCAAGGTATACTCGATCGCGTTCCGGAGGGGCATGACATGCAGACCATCCGCGTGCGGTTGCCCGACGAGGCCTTCTCCGCGCTCCGCCTGGCGCCCGGCCCGTTCGCCCGAGAGATGCGCCTCGCCGCCGCCCTCCACTGGTACCAGCAGGGCCTCGTCTCCGGCAGCAAGGCCGCCCAGATCGCCGGCCTGACGCGCCTCGACTTCCTCGGGGAGCTCGCACGCCGGAAGCTCGACGTGATCGTGGTGGACCCGGACGACTTGAAGCGGGAGCTCGCGCGTGCCTGAACGGGCCGTGGTGGACGCCTCCCCCCTCATCCTCCTCTCCAAGGCGGGACTCCTGGACTTCCTCCGCCTGGACGCCGGCGTGGTCTTCGTACCCGATGCCGTCGCCCGCGAGATCCGCGCCCATCGTCACCACGCCGGCCGGAAGGCCCTCGGCTCCACCCTGTGGCTCCGCGTCGTCCGCGTGCCCCGGATCCCGCCGGCGATCGAGGCCTGGGACCTCGGCGCCGGCGAGTCGTCCGTCCTGGCTTGGGCCCGCGCCCATCCCGGGACCGTCGCCGTGCTGGACGACCTGGCCGCCCGCCGGTGCGCAGCCACGATGGGCATCCCCCTGCGCGGAACCCTTGGCCTCGTTCTCCTCGCGAAGAGGCGCCGGATCCTCCCGGCCGCGCGCCCCGTCATGGAGCGGCTCCGCGAGGCCGGGTTGTACCTCTCGGATCGGACCCTTGACGAGGCCCTGGCGCTGGTGGGCGAATAGCGCGCGGTTCCGCCGGCCGCCACGCCACGGGGACGGAGTGCAGGCGGCGAAGCACGAATGACAAAGCTCGAAACCGTGCGCGTCAGAGGAGGATCGTTCCGTTTCAGGGGGCGGTTGTCCCCCCGGAGGCCATCCCCCCTGTTCACACAGATTTCGCAGATTACCGCAGATTCCACAGATTACGGCCGGGAAATGGATCCCGGTCCCGGCGGCCGGTTTGGTTCCGGTCTTGGGGCGCGGCCGCCGGCCTGGTCCCGGTCTTGGGTCCCGGCTGCCAGCCTGGTCATGGGTCCCGGTCTCGGCTGCCGGTCAGGTCTCGGTCTCGGGTTCGGCTGCCGGTCTGCGCGACCCACGCCCGAGACCACGACCGTGACCAGTCCGGCCGCCCATGACCCGCCTTCGCGCCTTGGATTACTGCTCGTTAACGCTTCGGCGGGGCAAGCCGAGACCGAGCCCAGATCTACGCAAACCCCCAAGCCCCCCGCCGGGAAATCGCCGCCCGCTTCCGGCTCGGACTTGGGTTGATTTTGTTGATTGAACCACCGAAGGCACCGAATACACCGAAACGGCCAAACGGCTGTTGTTTCGGTGTCTTCGGCGTGTTCGGTGGTGAATCAATCTGTTGTGCTGTTGTGCCGTTGTTTCGGTGTCTTCGGTGTCTTCGGTGGTGAATCAATCTGTTGTGCTGTTGTGCCGTTGTTTCGGTGTCTTCCGCCTTCGCGTCTCGGGCTCACGCGTGACGCTCCGGCGGACAAGTCGGTGGTGAATTCAGGTTGTTGTGCCGTTTCGCCGTTGCGGCGGTGATTTCAATACCTTTGACCCCGCCCCACGCCGCCGATAAAATGCGGCCTCGTCTGTCTTAATCCAAGCGCCCCCAACGCGTTCGGAACATCCCGTCGGGATGTGCCGCCACGCGACGGGGACGGAGTCCAACCGCGCCGGCGCCTTCGGCGGCGCCTCCTCCGGTGGCCCATGCCCCCCCTCCCCGTGACCGAGTCCCTCGCCTATCCCTCCTCGGCCCACCGTTCCGCCGGTCTGCTCGTTCCGCTGACCCCCGACCTCTCCGACCTCGCCGGCGCCACGGCCCTGGACCTCCGCGAGGCCCCCGGCTCGAAGAAGGCCGTCCTCTGGTTCCGCCGGGGGGCGCGGCGGATCTTCTACCTGTCGGTCGTGCGGCGGACGGGCCGGTTGGTGATCGAAGTCGGCGGGCTCGACAAGCGCAAGGTTCTCGAGGCCCTCGCCCTCTGCCGGGCGCACTTCGATCGCCTGTTCGGCGTGACCGCGGAGGACGTCAAGTCGGCGATCAAGAACGGTAACGGCAACCACCGAAAACGGCGAAACGGCCTGTGATTGATTGAACCGCCGAAGACGCCGAAGACGCCGAAAACAGCCTGTGTTTGATTTAACCACCGACTTGTCCGCCGTAGCTCCGAAGGAGCGGAGGTGGAAGACACCGAAGACACCGAAACAGAAACAGCCTGTGTTTAAATTAACCGCTGAAGACGCCGAAGACGCCGAAAACAGCCTGTGTTTGATTTAACCACCGACTTGTCCGCCGTAGCTCCGAAGGAGCGGAGGCGGAAGGCACCGAAGGCACCGAAACAGAAACAGCCTGTGTTTGAATTAACCGC
>CAYUME010000831.1:1540-2529 GCA_964445475.1 uncultured Planctomycetia bacterium | reverse complement strand
GTGGGGTTGGGGGGGGGCCCGGGGGGGGGGGCCCCTGCCTCCCCTGCCCTCCGCCCGGCCGGGGCCGGCGGCCCCTCCCCCCGGCCCGCCGGGGCCGGCGGCCAGGGCGTGGACCTCCCCGTGGGCCGTTTCGAAGACGCCCGCGGGGCGGCGCCAGGGAAAGAAGGCCTCCTCCCCCCGGCGGCGCGTCCGCTTCGTGGCGAGCGCCAGACCCTCCTGTGCCGCCTTGTCGCCGGGCAGGAGGAGGAGCGCCTTCGTGTAGGCGGCGTAGGCGTCGGAGAACTTTTCCTGCGCCATGAGGGCGTCCCCGAGGGCGCGGCGCGCCGAGCCGCTCCAGGCGGGCTCCGCCCGGTCGAGGGCGTCGAGCAGGGCCGGCTCCGCCTCGTCCGCCGCCATCCGCTCGAGGTGGAGGAGGCCGAGGTAGAAGCCCGCCTGGGGGTGGGCGGCGAGGGCCTCGCGGAGGGGGCGCAGGGTCTCGCGGTCGTCGATCCGCCCTTCGCGCCAGTCGAGGAGCGACCGGTTGTAGACGGCCTCGGCGTGGCAGGCGTCGAGCTGGAGCGCCTCGTCCCATGCGGCGCGGGCCTCGTCCCGCTTGCCGAGGTCGTAGAACGAGACCCCCCGGTTGTTCAGGGCGTCTGCGCGGGCCCGCTGGACCTCGGGGACGGGGCGCGTGTAGGGCTTCCCCGCTGCCTGCGCGTAGATCCGCGCCAGGATCTCGCGCAGGGAGGCCATGCTCTGCGGCCGGCGGTCGGGGTCCTTGGCGAGGCAGGCGAGGACGAGCTGCGCCAGCGTGGGCGGGATGTCGGGGTTGAAGGTTCGCGGGTCCGGTGCGGGCGAGGCGAGGTGGCGGGCGATCAGGACGTGCGGCGGCTCCGTGTGGCTGCCGTCGTCGAAGGGCCGGCGGCCGCAGGCCAGCTCGAAGAGGACGACACCGAGGGCGTAGATGTCGGCCCGGTTGTCCGCGTGGCGCGCCTCCCCCCACTGCTCCG
>CAYUME010000831.1:0-1530 GCA_964445475.1 uncultured Planctomycetia bacterium | reverse complement strand
GCTCGCGTCGATTCCAAACAGCAGTGGGCTCTTCGGGATCGCGAACCGGATCTCCGTCGCCCAGCGCATCGGCTGGTCGTAGTTGTTGAACTGCCCGTAGAGGATATCGATGTACCCACCCCACTCCGGCGCGCCGTACTGCGGCGTTCCCATGGTCGATCCCGTGACCGTCAGGCCGAGGTCCGACGCGGGCGCCTCCTCCGGCTCCACGGCCGGCTCCTCCTCCGGCGCGTCGCCCACCTTCACGAGGCCGAAGTCGGTCAGGCAGAGGCGGCCGTCGCCGCTCATCAGCATGTTCGCGGGCTGGACGTCGCGGTGGACCACGCCCTTGGCGTGGGCGTGGGCCAGCCCGTCGCACGCCTGGATCATCACGTCCAGGATCACGTCCCAGGCCCCGGGCCGGATCTTCCCCTCCCGGATCCACTGCTTCAGGCTCCCGCCGGGGAGGTAGTCCATGAAGAGCCGCGGGACGCCTCCGAGCTCGCGGACGTACCAGCACTGGACGATGTTGGGGTGCGCGCCGAGGTCGACCCACGTCTGCGCCTCGCGGACGAACCGCGCCTTGGAGACCTCGTCGGCGACGACGTGCGGCAGCGGCATCTTCACCGCGAGGTCGATGTCCCACTCGCGGTGGTGGACCTTGTAGACCATCCCCATGCCGCCGCGGCCGATGACCTCGCTCACCTCGTACTTGCCGTCGACGACGTCGCCGACCTCCCAGTCGGGCTTCAGCTCGGCGGTGTCGGGGGCGACCCCGACGCCGGTCCCTCCCGTCACGGTGACGGTGGGGTCGGCGGCGGGGCCGGGCATCGGCGAGGGGGGCGTCCCGGTGCCGCCGCCGGTGACCGTCTGCGTGTCCGTGATCTTCACCCCGGGGGCATCCATGGGCACCGTCCGTGTCTACGTCGCGCGCACGTCCACCACCAGGGCCGTGACGTTGTCGGAGCCGTCGGCGTCGTTGGCGGCGTCGACGAGCGTGCGGCAGGCCGTCTCGGGGCCGTCCGCCTTCCGGAGGATCCGCTGAAGGTCCGCGTCCGAAAGCCCGCGCGTCAGGCCGTCCGAGCAGAGGAGCCATCGGTCCCCCGGGAGGAGGCGGCGGTACCGCGCGCCGGGATTCAGCGGCTGATCCTTCCCGATGTACTCCTCGAGCGAGTGGCTGAGCGGGTGGCGCTCGGCGTCGGCCGGCGCGAGGGTCCCGAGCCGGACCAGCGCCATCGCCGTGGTCTGGTCCTCCGTCAGGCGCTCCAGGCGCCCCGCCCGGAGCAGGTAACACCGGCTGTCCCCCGCGTAGCCCACGATGCCGAATCCGTCGCAGACCTGGAGGACGACCGCGGTCGACCCGAGGCCGGCGAGGGCGGGGTGACCCTGGGACTGGCGGTGCAGCTCCTGGCTGAGGCGGGCGAGGGCGGTCGCGACGGTGTCCCGGAGCTGGCGCGGCGCGGGGCGGGCCAGGCGGCTCAGGGCTTGTCGCAGGAGCGCCGGGTAGACGGTGACGACCGCGTGGCTGGCGTCCTCGCCGGCCGCCTTGCC
>CAYUME010000830.1:0-2532 GCA_964445475.1 uncultured Planctomycetia bacterium | reverse complement strand
ATCCCCGGCTTGCTGATCGTCCTGGGTGTCGGACTGGTCATCAGGGCCGCCGCCATGAACGTCATGACCGTGATCGCCCATCCGAATCCCAAGTCGTTCTGCCACGCCATCTTGCGGCAGTTCAACGCCGGGCTCAAGGAAGCCGGGCACGCCAACGACATCGTCGACCTTTACGCGATGAAGTTCGATCCCGTGTTCCGAACCAAGGACTTCGCCAGCTACATCCACGAGAGCATGCCTCCCGACATGCTCGAGCAGATGGACTTGATGAAAAGCGTCATGGACTTCTGCGGAGGGCCCGTGCAGAGGTTCGTGGCCAAGCGCTGGCTCGGAAAAAAGAGCCCGCTCGAGCTTGTCCGGATCATCCGCAAGCAGATGCCCCGCGACGTGGTAGACCAGCAAAGACGCCTGCGCCGGGCCCAGGGGCTGGCCTTCATCGCCCCGAACTACTGGATGAACTTTCCGGCCATGCTCAAGGGCTGGTTCGAGCGCGTCTTCTCTCCCGGCTTCGCCTACAGCCTGACGCCGGAGGGCTGGCGCGGGGCCTCCGCCGGCCGGATACCGCTTCTTCATCACGAGAAGGCCCTGATCATCAACACGACCCATTTCACCGAGGAGACCTACCGCGGGGAATTCGGAAGAGCCATGGCCAGGATCATCGACGATTGGGGACTCCGATATCCCGGCGTGAAGAGGGTCGAGCACGAATATTTCTACGGCGCGGACGTTTCGACGCCCGAGATGAGGCGCGCTTGGCTCGACCAGGCATACCGGCTGGGATATGATTTTCTGGTCAGTCCGACTCAGCTTGAGCAGGACAACCGTGAAGAACGAAAATAGGCCCCAAAGCCCAGGGCTCACTCGCAGCGCGAAATCCCGATTGGGTTAATCCGGGCGGCCTTGCCTACGGGGTAGACGCCGAAGAAGAGCCTTACGTTTTAGACACCGTCACCGTCCGAAAACTTGCGCCCGGCGTTAAGCGTGGGACCGGTCCCCGCTAGGCGGGTCGGCCATTCTCCGAGACGGTCGGTTCGTCCTCCTTCCGGCAAAGGACGGCCAGCACGAGAGAGGGCTCGCCGGCCTCCATGCTGCGCGTTGTCGCTCCCCCGGGGATGAAGAGGGCTCCGGGGGCCTGGACGACGGACTCTTCGCCTTCGGCCCGGAAGGTGACCCGCCCCGCGACGACGACGAACACGGCGTCCTCCGACATCCGGCAGGGCGGGATGCGGGCGCCCGCCGCGAGCTCGATCCTGCGGACCTTCATCGGGCCTTGCTCGAACAAGACCACAGTTTCGAACCGGCCGTCTTCACACACGCGCTCCACCGGGAGATCGAAGGTTTTCAAAGGATCCACCTCCTCCTGATGTTATAGAGGCTGGCCAGGAAGAGGACGACGGCGAAGGCCGCCAGCAGCCCGAGATCGAGCGCCGGAGGCATCCGGCCCGCCCCCCGGACGGCGGCGTGGAGCAGGTCGGCCCCGTAGGTCAGGGGCAGGGCGTGGGCGAGCGGCCGGAGCCAGACGGGCAGGCTCCCGACCGGGAAGAACAACCCGCACAGGAAGACCATCGGGAAGCGGATGAAGTTGGAGAACGTCTGGGCCTCGAAGACCTCGCTGACCGAGACGGCGACGAAGAGCCCCAGGAACGTGGAGCTCGCGGCGATGAGAACGACCGCCGGGACGACCGTCGCCCAGGCGATCCCGCCGAGGTCGGCGACGAAGGCCGCCATCGCGACGGGCACGAAGGCGTTGATCACGCCGAAGAGGATGGCCCCGGTCGTCTTGGCCAGCATCAGCATCTACAGCGGGACCGGCGCGAGGAGCAGGCGCTCGAACGACCCGCCCTTCGTCTCGAAGGTCACCGTCACGGCCAGCAGGCTCGTCGTCCCGAAGAGCACCGACAGGGCCATCACCCCGGGAAGGAGCGATCGGACGCCCTCGACCCCCGACCCGGACCGGATGAAGAACATCGCCGTCCAGGCCAGCGGGAAGATGAGGCCCCAACTGATGTTGGGTGGCTTCAGATAATACGTGCGCATGTCCTTGCGCAGGATGTTCCAGAAGGCGATCCAGCGCTTCATGAGGCGCCCCCGCCCTTGTCCTTCTCTTTCCGCATGGCGGCCGCCTCGAGGCCCGTGACCCGGACGAAGACATCTTCGAGGGACGGCCTCAGCCTCCGGGCCTCGACGACGTCGGCCCCGCGCTCTTCCAGGAACCTCACCAGGGGGCCGACCCGAACGGGCTCGCTAGACTCGACCCGGAGCGAATCCGGGAAGGGCTGCCGGAACGCGAGTGCCGGGAAAGCCGCGGCGAGCTCCCGGGCGATCTCCGGGGCCGGGCCGCCGAGCGCGATCTCGACTGCGCATCGCTCCCGCTCCGGCTGGAGCAGCTCCTGAACCGTGTCGACACGAACGATCCTTCCGGCGACGATGAAGGCGATCCGGTCGCAGAGCCGCTCGGCTTCCTCGATGTAGTGGGTCGTGAGCACGACGGTGCAGTTGCGGTCGCGCTGCTCGAGAATCAGGTCGTGGATC
>CAYUME010000829.1:0-2534 GCA_964445475.1 uncultured Planctomycetia bacterium | reverse complement strand
GGGCTGGTGGAACTCGATGGGGGGCGGGGCATCCATGGCGGAAGGCTCCTGGGTGGATTAGCGGGCTGGTGGTCACCGGTACGGTCGTGTCGCGCCCGGGGCCTCCGCATCCCCCCGGCCGACCACCCGCCCGCGTCCTACCACGACTCGTCCGACGGGAACAGGCTCTGGTGCCGGATCCCCTGCCTCGGCTCGGCCATCCACCCCGCCACCGCCTCCTTCCAGGCCAGGTAGTGGGCCGTCTTCTGGTGATCGGCGAAAGCCTCCTTCGTCCGGTAGACCTCGTGGAGGGTGAACCGGCACGGGTCGTCCTCCTGCCGGAGCACGTCGAAGCGGAGGTTCCCCGGTTCCCGCCGCGTCCCCTCGTGGTTCGCCTTCGTCGCGGCAACAAAGTCGTCCACCCGGTCCGCGGTCACGTGCACACGCACCACGACGACATACATGGCCGCCTCCTTGGAGATGAGCCGGCCCGCCGGGATCTCGCGCGAAACGGGCCGCGGATTTTATAGCAGCACCGCATCCGCTTGTAAATGGCCGGCCGGGAATGCATCCCAGCCTTGTCCTTTCGATTTTTTTGAAGTATGCTTGACGCCGGTGTCGGAAGTCTGCCTTTCGGAGCCGGCCATGCGACGTCCTGCCCGTCTTCTCTTCCTCGCCCTCGCCGCGGCCGCCCTGACCGCCTGCGACGAGTCCCCCCGGCCTCCCAGGACGTCCCCCGTCGGCCCCTCCCCCCGCCGCCCCCGGTTTGCCTTCGTCACCAACAACTTCTCCCCGTTCTGGGTCATCGCCCAGAAGGGACTCGAAAAGGCCCGGCAGGAGTTCGGGATCGACGTCGAGTTCCGGGCCCCCCGCTCCGGCAAGCTCGAGGAACAGCGCCAGATCCTCGAGGACCTGCTCGCACAGGGGATCGACGGCGTCGCCGTCAGCCCGATCGATCCCGACGGGATCGCCGACCTCCTCGACCGCATCGCGTCCCGCGTCCCGCTCGTCTGCCACGACTCGGATGCCCCGAAATCGAAGCGGCTCTGCTATATCGGGACGGACAACGTGCGCGCCGGAAAGGAGGCCGGGAAGGCGCTCCAGGAGGCCCTCGGTGAGGGCGGCGGCCCGATCGCCCTCTTCGTCGGCCGCCTCGATGCCCAGAACGCCCAGGAACGCCGCCAAGGACTGCTCGAGGAGCTCCAAGGCTCGAAAGTCGAGCTGATCCGGGACTATCTCGATTACACGGACCGTGCCCGGGCCGCCCAACACGCCCGGGAGGCCCTGGAGTCCCAGTCCGGGCTCGCCGGCATGATCGGACTCTGGTCCTACAACGGCCCCGCCCTCGCCGCTGCCGTCCGGACCGCCGGAAAAGCCGGCAAGGTGAAGATCGTCTGCTTCGACGAGGACGAGGCCACCTTGCAGGCCGTGAAGGAAGGGCTCATCCATGCCACCATCGTCCAGAAGCCCTTCGAGTTCGGCTACCAGTCGATGCGCGTCCTGAAGGCGATCCTCGACGGCAAGACGGAGGGGATCATCCCCCAGGGCAACGTCATCGATACCGGCGTGGAGACCATCCGCAAGGAGACGGCGGACGCCTTTCAGGAGAGACTGAAGGACCTCCTGAAGTAAAAAGATTATCGGCCCCATTTTTCGAATCCGAAAGACAGCGGCCGGGGGACATCCCATCGCGAACGGGCATAACGACTTGCGCGAACACACCAGCCCATAAGCTTTCCTGTCAGCGCTTGATTTCCATCCCACCCGACGCTATGCTTTAGACCAATCCGTGGGGGGCTTCAGTCCGTCCTCCGACCCGCGGCGGAGCCGGTCCCCGGAAAGAGATCCAGAGATGCGGCGTTGTGGGAGCCATACCGCGTCTCGGGCTTTCCCAGGTCCGCCGGTTGTGCCGGCTTGCGGTTCGGATGGCAGGATATGAAGACACTGATCGTTGTCGTCGTGGCGTGCGTGTTCAGCCTCGGATTCGCCGCAAACGAATTCGCGGCCCAGCCCGAGCCCTCCCCCGAGCCGTTGCGCATCGACTGGACGCTCCCCACCCCCGTCCCGCCGGGCCCCCAGGCTCGCCTCAACTACCTCCTCAAGGCCTTCGGCATCTTCGATCAGCGGGCCCCCGAGCTGCCGCCCGGCTACAAGTACTGGGGCACGATCACGGCCCGCGTCACCGCCTATGAGCCGTCCCGCGTCTCCTGCGGTCGGTTCTCCGACGGCAAGACCTCGACGCTCCGCAGCGCCTGGCAGATGGACGGGTGCGCCGTCGATCCTCAGGCCATCCCCTATGGCACCCTGGTCTGGGTCCCCGGCATCGGCTGGCGGGTCGCGGACGACACCGGGACCGCGATGAAGCGCTCCTGGAAGAAAGGCGAATACCACATCGACGTCCGCCTCGGATCCATCTCCCAGTGCCGCCGGTGGGGCGACCAGCAGATGGTCCCGGTCATGCTCTGCCTCCCCGAATAGCCGGCCGCATCCCGGGCCGAAGCCCGCTCATCCCCCCGTGCTCGCCCTGCATCTCAAGGCACGGCACGCACTCCCCA
>CAYUME010000828.1:0-2537 GCA_964445475.1 uncultured Planctomycetia bacterium | reverse complement strand
CCTCTTCTTCCGCCTTCTTCCGGGCTTCTCCCTCCTCGCGTTTCTTGTTTTCCGCTTCGGCCTGGGCCCGCTCCTCGGCGGCTTTTTTGCGGGCGTTCTCCGCCTTGGCTCGGATCTCCGCATCCTGCCGGAGGGCTTCCTGGCGGGCCCGTTCCTCGGCCGAGATCTTGTCTGGCACCGGGGCGGCCGGCGGCGAAGCGGGCGCGGCCGCGACCGGCTTCGGGGGAGGCGCCGCGGCGTGAGCCTGCGCGGGTGGCGTCTTGGCGGCGGTTGCGGCCGGCTTCGACGACGCAGTCGGTTTCCGTGCCGGGGCGATCTCGTGGGACTCTACCGAGATCCCTTCCTTCCTGGACGTCTCCGCTTCGGGTACGGGCGTGAGCTGGGACTTGCAGTTCGGGCAGAAGATCGGATTCGACGGGTTGTAATTCTGAACGTTGAACTTCAAGTCGCACGCCTCGCAGAACATGATGGTCTTCTGCTGGACGGCCAGGGCGTGCATGATCGAACTGGGCGACGAGTAGCCTTTCTTGATCAGGAGCGCGCCGAGTCGGGGAACATCCTCCTCGCCCTCGTCCAGCGCGGCTGACTGTATGCCCAGGCACTCGTTCAACTGCTGGGAGGTGATCTGGCCTTTCTGGAGGAGGATCCGGCCGAGCAGGGAGTCCTGTTTCTTGGAGGACTCCAGCTCCTGGGTCTTGACCTTCTGTTCTTCCAGCAGGGACAGGAGCTGCTCGTCGCTGAGAAACCCCTTGGTCACGAGAATGATGCCGAGCGGACGCGGGTGGGACTTGCCTCCCCGCAGGTCCCGTCCCTGCTCGGCCAGTGCGGCACGAAGCTGGTCCTGAGTCAGGAGCCCCCGTCGGATTGCCATGTTTCCGAGCAGGGAATCCAGGTTGTCCTGCCGGCTCTGATCGTCAGCCACGGTTCACCTCGCATGCGCCCGCGCGTTCGGTTGATATTATAGGGACGTCCGCCGCCGGTCAACTCATCCATTCCACGGGGAGGCCAGCGAGTCGGGAGTCACCCCCTCCAGCGTGGGGATCACCCGGTCGGCCCGCGTCAGCTCCTCCGGACGGTGGGAATTCGTGACCGCCACGACGTGCATCCCCGCTTCGCGCCCGGCGACAACCCCGCCGCGGGAGTCCTCGAGCACGAGGCAATCGCCGGGGAGCAGCGGGTGTCCCGCCAGCTCGGGATGGCGATTGAGACGCTCGAGTGCCAAGCGGTAGCTGTCCGGCGCCGGCTTGCTTCGCGTCACGTCCTCGGCGCTGACCACGACACGGAAACAGGCGGAGATCCCGCCCCGGGCGAGTATCCGGTCGATCTCGCTCCGGATGGCCCCGGAAGCCAGGGCCGTGACATACCGGCTGGCCGCCGCGCGCACAAACTCCACCGCGCCCGGGAACATCCGCAAGTCCTTCTCGACCAGCTGGTTGTAGAAGTGCCGCTTGCGCAAGACCAGTTGGTCGACAAGGGGCGGATCGGCTGAGCGACCCCGGTCGGCCAGAACCTGCCGGACCGCCCCGTAATCGTCATAGGATATGTACCGTTCGAGGTACGCATCCTGATCGAGAGAGACACCCGCTTCCGCCAGAGCGCGTTGGAGGGCTTGGAAATGGAACGGCTCGTCGTCGCAAAGCAAACCGTTGCAATCGAAGATGAAGGCGCGGATGGGCATGATCGATTCCCTGGTATGCCGAACGATTATATCGCCGCCATCCCGGGGGGGTCAAGGCGCAGACAAGGGCCCCGTCTGTCTCCTTCGAACGGATATTGCGTCCGATTCAATCCGGATGTAATATCGCGCCGCGCGCGACCACGCACAGGACCGGCCGTCGAGCCGGAGGAGAAACCCATGCGATTCGCACTGTCCGGGAGGTCGGCCGCCCCCCGCGCCAAGCAGCTGGCTGCCGTGCTGGGCGTGGTGCTTTCCACCGCCGGATCGTGTTCGGCCCCGGAGACCACTCAGGAGAGCTCCATGCGTTCGTTCACCTGGTCGGACGAAAAGGACGCCGAAAGCGGATGGACCGCATGGACCCTGCGTTACGACGATCCGGCCGATCCGAAACGGAGCCAGGTCGCCCGCATCTGTCCCGACGCCGGCGGCATCCTGTTCTCGTACGTTTACGGCGGCGTCGAGCTCCTGCAGACCCCCCCGTCGATCAAAACCGCGAACAGCGGGGGAACCGGGAACCCGATCCTGTATCCGACGCCGAACCGGGTCCGAAACGGCCGCTTCACCTTCGAGAATCGCGAGTTCCGGTTCAGCGACGACGGCAAGACGACCATCCACGGACTCGTCCGCCAGAAGGCGTGGCGCGCCGACGCGCCGCGCCACGCGACCGACGGGGACACGGGCGCCGAGCTGAAGACCTGGATCGATTTCGAGCCCGGCTCGCCCCCCTACGATCGATTTCCCGTCCGCCATCGCCTGGAGGTGGCCTACCGTCTGATGCGATCCGGGCTCCGGATGACCTTCACCGTCTCCAACCGGGAAGACACAAGGCTTCCGTACGGGATCGCCATCCACCCCTATT
>CAYUME010000827.1:0-2542 GCA_964445475.1 uncultured Planctomycetia bacterium | reverse complement strand
GAACCAGATCCCGACGGCGGAGAAGAAGTTCGTCCTGGTCGACGCCTACGCCCGCTGGCAGATCACGGACCCCCTCCTCTTCCTGCAGCGCCTCCGCGACGAGCGCGGCGCCCAGTCGCGCCTCGACGACATCCTCGACGGCGAGACGCGCAACGCGATCGCGAGCAACGAGATCGCCGAGCTGGTCCGGACCACGAACCGGAAGGCGGCCTCCGCCGAGGGGATGGACGTCTCGGCCCAGCGGATGATCGACATCACGATCGGGCGGGAGCGCATCGCGAAGGCCATCCTGGAGTCGGCCAACGCCCGCGCCGAGGGCCTGGGGATCCGCATCCTCGACTTCCGGTTCAAGCGGATCAACTACGTCGAGAACGTCCGCAAGGAGGTCTACCTCCGGATGATCTCCGAGCGCCAGCGCATCGCCGACAAGTTCCGCTCGGAGGGCGAGGGGGAGGCGTCCAAGATCCTCGGCGAGAAGGATCGCGAGCTGAAGCGCATCCAGTCCGAGGCCTTCCGGAAGGCCGAGGAGATCCGCGGAGACGCGGACGCCGAGGCCACCGCCGTCTACGCCGGCGCCTACGACAAGTCCCCCGCCTCCCGCGAGTTCTACCAGTTCCTGAAGTCGATGGAGGTCCTCGAAAAGAACCTCGACCGCAGCACCACCCTCATCCTCACCACCGCCAGCGAGCTCTACCAGTTCCTCAACCGCATGAAGTGACCGCCCGCCGGAACGGTTACTCCGCCAGGCCGTAGGTCTTCAGCTTCCGCCAGAGCGTCGAGCGGTGCATCCCCAGCTCCTTGGCGGCCGTGGCGCGGTTCCCCCGGTGGCGGCGAAGGACCTCTTGAAGGACCTCCTTTTCGTTCTTCGCGCTGAGGACGAATCCGTTGTGCGCGGCGGTCTCCTCGACAACATGCCGGGGAAGGTGGTCGACCCGGATCTCGTCGTCCTCGCACATGACGAAGGCGTGCTCCAGGGCGTTCTCGAGCTCCCGAACGTTTCCCGGAAAAGGATATTTGCGCATCACGGAAAGCACGTCCGGGGAGACGCGCTTGATGGGCTTGCGCGTCCGGGCACGGACCTTGCGGATGAAGTGGTCCACCAGCAGCGGGAGGTCCTCGGGACGCTCCCGGAGCGGCGGCAGATCGAGCGTGACGACATTGATCCGATACAGGAGGTCCTCCCGGAACCGCCCCTCCCGGATAACCGCCTTCAGGTCGCTGTTCGTCGCCGCAAGGATCCGGGCGTCCGTGTGCAGGGTCCGCGTGGATCCCAGGGGCTGGAACTCGCCGTTGTTCAGGACCCGGAGCAGCTTGACCTGGAGCGACAGGTCCATCTCGCTGATCTCGTCCAGGAGCAGCGTCCCGCCGTTCGCGAGGAAAAAGTGGCCGGGCTTGTCGCGTTTGGCGTCCGTGAAGGCTCCCTTCTCGTAGCCGAAGAGCTCCGACTCAAGGAGGGTTGCCGGGAGGGCCGCGCAGTTGAGCTTGATGTAGGGGCCGTAGCGGCGGGGGCTGAGGCTGTGGACCGCCTGGGCGAAGAGCTCCTTGCCGGACCCGCTCGGCCCCTGGATCAGGACGTTGCACTCGGATTTCGCGATGCTCGGCAGCATCTGGATGATGCGCTGCATCTGCGCGCTCCCGCTGACGATACGGTCCAGGGCGCTCTTCTGGTCGACGTGCTGCCTCAGGCTCTCGATCGCGGAGAGGTCCCGGAAAAACTCCACCGCGCCGATCACCCGCCCCGAATCGTCCCGCAGGATTGTCGTGCTGACGCTGATCGGCACCTCGCGGCCGTCCTGCGTGATGATCGTCACGCGCGCGTTCTCGACCGGCGCCTGGTCGGCCAGCGTGTCCCGCAGCGCGCACGTCTTGTGGCAGATCTCCGTGCGGAAGATCTCAAAGCAGGGTTTCCCGACGGCCTCGGTCGCGCGGAATCCGGTGATGCGCTCCGCGGCCCGGTTGAAGGACGTGATGATGCAGTCCCCGTTGACTGTGAAAATCCCGTCGCTGATGTTGTGGAAGATGATCTTGGCGATGTCGTCGCCCATGGCGGAGACTCTCGTGGCCGCGTCGTTCTCCCCCGGGGTGGGGAGGACGTCCATGCTCATCGTACTCGACCCGATCCCCATTTTCACCCCTTTCCTCCGTCCGTCGAAGACGACGCGGCCGTCCCGAACGCCTCCGCGGCTCGCCGGCTATCCTGGCGTGCCGACCGGGGCGTCCACGCGGCTCCAGGGGACGTCCGCAAGTCCGAGGGAGTCCGCCAGGAGGGTGGCCGGCGCGTTCAGGCGGTATTCGCGGGGCCCGTCCGGCCCGACCAGCACGAGCGGACAGACGAAGGCGTGCGCGAACTCGAGGATCGGCCTCCCGCCGAAGGTCGCGTCGCGCCGGGGGTATGCCAGGACAAGCAGCTGGAATTCCCGGTGGGCGAGACATCGGTGCAGCTCGGTCCACTCGTTCTTCTCGCAGAGCCGGAACCCGACGTTCATGTAATCGCCGAGCCGCTCGTCATAGTGGAGTCGGAGTCGCTTCTCGCGCTCGACCA
>CAYUME010000826.1:0-2547 GCA_964445475.1 uncultured Planctomycetia bacterium | reverse complement strand
GATAGGCGGCCGTCTCGCCCAGGGGGCGGACGGGATGGACGACGAGTGTGGCGGTTCGCCCTCCCCCCATGCCGGTCCGCGTCGCCTCCTCCGCCAGGATCATCCGTGGCAGTTCTGCAGGAAGACGGCGAGCCCGAGGTGCGACGGGGGGTGGACCTCGTCGCAGATCGTGCGCGTTCCCCGACGCAGGTACATGGTCTTGTCCCCCTCCCCGGTTCAATCGCGACTCCCGCTTGTCTCCGTCCGGGTCGCGCCGGACGCGAGCGGGAATCGTTCCACTTCCGTATAGGTCGGCCCCTGCGGTGAGAGGTCGCTGCGGTAGAGGACGAAGGTGTCGGCCCGGAAGGATCCCGCCTCCGGCTCCGGCGGCCGTTCCAGGAGGGGGCGCAGGGCGTGGGCGTTCCGCGGCGATTTTCCTCGGCCGAGTGTGATGTGCGCCGCGAACGGGCGGTTTTCGGCCGGGAAGCCCGCGGCGGCCGCCGCGGCCGCGACGGCCGCCGCGAGCGCCGCAAGGCGGCCGGGTGTCGCTTCCGCCACGCCGGCCCAGACCACGCGCGGTGCCCCCGACGCCGGGAAGGTCCCCAGGCCGCGCACGGCGAGGTCCAGCGGCGCGGCGGCCGCCGCGGCCGCCCGCAGCCCGCTCTCCAGGAGGACCCGCGCTGCGTCCGACAGCTCCCCGAGGAACTTGATCGTGACGTGCAGCAGGTCCGGCTTCACCCACTTCACGTCCGCCTGCGCCGGCCGCAGGTGGTCCTGGAGCGATCCCAGGCGCTCGCGCAGGGCGTCGGGCAGGGGGATCGCGACGAAGGCGCGGAAGGAGGCCATGGAAAGGGGGGTCCTGCAAACGCCGGCGCGTCGGGCGTTTGCCGCGCCGGCGTCCGCCCAGCGAGCTCCGGAGGGCGCGAGGCGCGCCCTCCGGGGTGAGCGTCACTCCGGGATCTTGTTCTTCTCGGCGTTCGAGAGCGTGCTCCACCACGTCTGCCATTTCGCGACGTCGGTCTTGTAGCGGACGCCCGTGGAGGTCATCGCGGCCATGTTCTCGACGGCGTCTACGGTTTCCTTCCGGAGGTCGCTGGAGTCGTTGCCCAGGTTCTTGAGGAGGGATTCGAAGGCGCGTCGGGAGGGCGCCTGCTGGAAATAGCGCGTGGCCCCGATCCGGATCTCCAATTTCGGGTGCAGCAGGTCCTTCACGAGGGGATCGACCGCCTTTCGGTCTCGGATCCGGCCGAGCATCTCGCAGGCCACCTTGTAGGTCTCGGGCGCCTGCTCCTTTTTCGGGAACCAGCTGCGGAGGGCGGCGGGATCGAGGGCGCCGGATTTCTGGGTGCGTTCCTTAAGCTCCTTATAGGTCAGCTCCCGGTCGAGCATCGAGCTCGACTCGTATCCCGCGAGCAGCTGGGCCGGTGACAGTTTGGACCGCTGCTGCGAGCCGGCCCAGAACTTCTGGTAGGCGAAGTACCCCGCGACGGCGACGACCACGAGCGCAACCAGGGCGCGCCAGTTGACGTACATGGGTCCCTCCTCCCCGGAATGGAATGGCGGAAAGGGCTGTCCCGCCCGCAGGCTGCACTATAATATGCAGGCGACGGCTTGCCAAGGGAGACCGGTGCCCGTCGGCCGGTCGGGAGAAGGGACCGATGACGATGGAGGCCGCCCCGCTCGTGGAGATCTTCGCTTCGTACCAGGGGGAGGGGCCCTGGGCGGGGGCGCCCCAGGCCTTCGTCCGCTTCGGCGGGTGCAATCTCCGGTGCGCCTTCTGCGACACCCCCGAGGGGATCGTATCCCCGGCCGCCTACCGCGTGGAGACCGCCCCGTTCCGCGGGGCCTTCGAGGCCCGGCCGAACCCCTGCGGGCTGGAGGCCTGCGTCGAGCATCTCGAGCGGATGGCCCGGTCCCCCATCCCGCTCCACGCCGTCGCTTTCACGGGGGGCGAGCCGCTGTTGCACGCCGGATTCCTCGCCGCGCTCCTGCCCCGCGCCCGGCGGCTTTTCCCCCGCACCTACCTCGACACGAACGCCACGCTCCCGCGCGCGCTGGAGAAGGTGGTGGGATTTATCGACATCGTCTCGCTGGGCGTCAAGCTGCCCTCCAGCTCCGGGGTGCGGGCGGCCTGGGCGCAGGTGGCCGCCTGCCTGCGGATCGCAGCGGGGGGCGGGGGCGCGGATCCGCCTTCGCCCGCCGGGCCGTCCCGATCGGGCGGGCTTCGGCGGACGCCCGCCTCCGCCAGGGCTCCGGCGGGCGGGCGGGAGGTCTTCCTGAAGGTGGTGGTCACCCGGGAGAGCACGACCCGCGAGGTGGGGCGTGCGGCCGCGCTGGCCGCCGTCGCGCGGCCGGGGATGACGATGGTCCTGCAGCCGGTGACGCCCGTGCCCGGCGGTCCCTGTCCGCCGGATGCGGAGCGGATCGGGGCGCTGCTGGCCGCCGCCGCCGCGCACCTCCGGGACGTGCGCGTCCTGCCGCAGGTGCCCCCCGCGTTCGGTTGGAAGTGAGGTACCCCGCCCCACCGGGGGCGGGGCTTCCGGGCGGAGGCGGGTGACCGCTCGACTC
>CAYUME010000825.1:0-2549 GCA_964445475.1 uncultured Planctomycetia bacterium | reverse complement strand
CCCCCCGCCCCCCGAACAGGATCCGCCGGCATCCGTCACCGAGCCCGTGCCGGCCCCGGCCGCCGCCCCGTCGCCGGAAGTCCCGGCGTCCGCCGCGCCGGCTGAACCGCCCAGGGGACCGGCACCGCCCCCCCCGCCGGCCGACCCGACCCCGCCGCCGCCCGACGAGGCCGAAGTGCGCCGGAAGGCGATCCAGGAGGAGGCGGGAAAGCTCCTGAAGGACGGCGAGGCGGCGGCCGCGGCGGGACGGTACGACGAGGCGATCGATCAGTACGCCGCGGCGGAGGCGCTCCTGAAGCCGCTCCCGGAGGGCGGCGCGCGCGACGAGGCGATAACCCGCGCCGGCCGGCTCGCCGCCGACGCGGCCAAGGCCCGCGACGAGAAGACCCGCCGCGAGCGCGAGGCCCTGTACGAGCGCCGCTTTGCCGAGATCCGCCCGCTCGCCGACGAGGCATCCGCGGAGGCGTGGGACCGCGCGATCGAGGCCGGCGAGGCGCTCGCCCGCGATCTCCCCGAAAAGAAGGAGGCCCTCGACGCCTTCCTCGCCCCCGTGCGCAAGAAGCGCGACGACGCCGACGCCTTCGTCACGGCGCGTGCGGAGGCGGCCGCCGAGGCGGCGCGCCGGGGCGAATTCGCCACGGCCTTCGACGAGATCCGCAAGGCCCGCGTCTGGCGGAAGCAAGACCCCCGCCTCGACCGGGCCGCGCAGGCCGTCCGCACGGCCATCGCCGGCCGGGGCCTCGTCCGCATCCCCGCCGGCCCCTTCGTGGCGGGAAGCGACGACCCGAAGGACGGAACCCCGCGCCGGGCGGCGACGACAGGCGAGTTCCTGATCGACCGGACGGAGGTCACCCTCCAGGTCTACGGATGGTTCTGCGCCGACACCGGCCACCCTTCGCCGCCCGCGTGGGGCGGTTCCACCCCCCCCGTCGGGCGCGCCCTCGAGCCCGTGACGGGCGTCACCGCGGCCGACGCCGAGGCCTTCGCGCGATGGCTGGGCAAGCGCCTCCCCACGGAGGACGAGTGGGAGAAGGCGGCCCGCGGGATCGACGGCCGGACCTACCCGTGGGGGAACGACATCCCCGACACGCCGCCGTGCCAGTGCGCGGCCACCGCCCGGCCGGCCGACGACACCAAGACCAAGACCGACCCCGGCCCCGCCCCCGTCGGCCGCTGGGAGGCAGGCCGGAGCGTCTACGGCCTCGACGACATGGCCGGCAACGTCTGGGAGTGGACGGCCGGGACGGCTCCGCTTCCCGGCGAGCCGGGAGCGGAAGGCCGCGTCCTCCGCGGCGGTTCGTTCACGTCCGGCCCCGGCGCCCTCCGTTGCGCGCGCCGCTACATCGAACGCCCGGACATCCGCCTCCTGGACGCCGGGTTCCGGTGCGCGAAGGATCCGTGATCGCCCGTCCGGAAACCGGGGCCCCTCGCACGTTATTTGATTGAGGCCTCCGCAGCCGGCCGATATCCTGCCGGTGGGAGATGTCCGACTGCCCGCGGGAACGCATCATGACGCCGCCGACGGCGGTCAACCTGGACCGGACGAACCCGCCCGAGGCGGAGCTCGTCGTACGCTGCCAGGCGGGGGATCGCGGGGCCTTCGACCGGCTCGTCCTCCTCCACCAGGACCGCGTCTACAACGCCATCGTCCGCTTCACCGGCGACCGCGAGCGAGCCCTCGACCTCGCCCAGAAGACCTTCCTCAACGCCTTCCTCAAGATCCGCCAGTTCGAGGCGAAGTCCTCCGTCGGCACCTGGCTCTACCGCATCGCCATCAACCTCAGCATCTCCGAGGCGCGCGGCCGGAAGGGCGATCCCGTCTCCCTCTCCGTCGTCGGCGGGCGCGACGCCGAGGAGGCGAACGACTTCGACCCGCCGGCCCCCGGCGGAGATCCCGGCGTCCCCCTCGAGACCCGCGAGACCCAGGCCGCCGTCCAGGCCGCCATCGCGGACCTCGACGCGGAGTACCGCGCCGTCCTCGTCCTGCGCGACATCGAGGACCGCTCCTACGACGAGATCGCGGCAACCCTCGGCATCCCCAAGGGGACCGTCCGCTCCCGGCTCCACCGGGCGCGGTCGGAGCTCAAGGCCAAACTGGAACGGATTCCGGGAACCCGGGACGCGCCGGGCGCGTCTTAAGGGTGCGGAACGCTATTGAGGCGGCAGGACATGTCGTGTGACGCGATCCGGGAACTCCTCTCCGCGCACCTCGACGGCGAGCTCGACGAGGCCGAGCGCCGGCTCGTCGACGGGCATCTCGCCGCCTGCGCCGCCTGCGCGGCGGAGCGGGAGGGGCTGCACCGGACGATCGGGCGGGTGAAGGGGCTGCCGCGCGTGGCCGCGCCGGCGGCGCTGGCGGGCCTCGTCCGCGCGGCGCTGCCCCCGGTACCCGACGGGCGCGCCGTCCTCCCGTCGCGCCCGCAGGTCCCGGTCGCCCCCGCGACGCCCCGCGGGAGGCTCCTGCGATTCCCCCGCGTGGCCGCGGCCGTCGCCGCGGGGCTGCTCGTCGGCGTCGCCGTCCGGGTAGCCTACCTCGGGGTGGAGACGAA
>CAYUME010000824.1:0-2550 GCA_964445475.1 uncultured Planctomycetia bacterium | reverse complement strand
GACGGCATCCCGCACGCCCCCGCCCCGCCCCTCCTGCCGCCCCTGCCGCCCCTCCCGACGGGCCCGCCGCCGCGCATCCACGTGGAGCAGGACACGGCCGACTTCGGGTCCATCCTCCAGGGAACGGAGCCGTCCGCCACGTTCGTCTTTCACAACCGGGGGACGGGGCCCCTCCACCTCCTCGAGGCCGTGGCCAGCTGCGGCTGCGCGGCGGTGATGCCGGAGACGCGGGAGATCCCGCCGGGCGGCCGCGGGGAGGTCCGGATCGTCTTCAAGTCCGGCCGCTACGTCGGGCCCCAGCACACGACGATCTCCGTCCGGACCAACGACCCGGACCGCCCCGTGACGGTCCTCCACCTGAAGTCGGAGGTGATGCCCGCCTTCCTCTTCGACCCCCCGACCCTGGTGATGGGCGAGCTGAAGCGCGGCGCGCCGGTCGTCCGCGAGATCGCGCTCCGCGAGACGCAGGGCCGCCCCTTCCAGGTCGGGACCGTCGCCTCGACGCTGCCCTTCGTGACGGCCGAGCTCCTGCCGGACGAACCGGCGGGCGGCGCCGTCGCCCGCCGGGTGCGGGTCACGGTCCATCCCGACGGCGCCCCCGGCGGGTTCGTGGGGCACATCACGTTCACCGTCGACCGGCCGGGGATCGTGCCGACGCTCGTCGTGCAGGGGGTCATCGCGGGGAACGTCAGCATCTTCCCCCAGTCGCTCTTCCTCGGCATGGTCCGGCAGGACCAGGCGTTCCCGCTGCAGAGCCTGGTGCTGCGGGCGCGGGGGGAGACGCCGATCGGCGTGCAGTCGGTCGAGACGAGCGTGCCGTGGCTGAAGGCCGACGTGAAGACGCTGATCCCGGACAAGCTGCTCCAGATCGACATCACGGTGGACCCGGTGCCGCCGCCCGGGCGGTTCGAGGAGACCGTGCGGATCCTGACGACGTCGGACCCCCCGCCGCCCTTTTCGGTCACGGTGAGCGGGGTGGTGCGGAAGGTGCCGTGACTCGTTTGCACGTCGCGACGGGCGGCCGTGGCGGAACCGCCGAAGACGCGGAAGACACCGAATGGGAATGCAGCGCCACGATCGGGAGCTTGGGGCAGCCCAGATTGGCCTCCGGACGTGCCCTGCTCCCTTCGGGGCGTGACACAGATTACGCAGATTCGGGTGGTAACAAATCGAGGAAGGATTTCGCGGATTGATTGTATTTCTGCGTACGCCGCGTGCCCTGCACGTTGCGCTGCCTTGCCGTTCGGTGGTCCATTCCATCCGAGAGACCTGTCTTCGTGACGCTTCGTGTCTTGGGGACGTGGTGGTGAAAAGCGTGTGCAGCGGAACCATGAAGCAGGTTTTCAGTGAGATGCTGGCCCTGATCGCCTTCGCCTCCGGCCTCGGCCTGGCGGTCAACGCCTTTTCGCCGGCGGGGATCGCGGTGACGCGGGCGCTCCCGGTCGCGGAGCTCGACGACCGGTTCATCACGGCCGAGGAGGCCCGGGCGCGGTTCGAGGCCGGCCGGTCGATCTTCGTCGACGGCCGGACGGCGAAGGAGTTCGCGGCGGGGCGCGTCGAGGGGGCGATCAGCCTGCCGCTCGACGCCTTCGAGGCCCGCTATGTCGAGGCGGCGAAGCTCCTGCCGCGCGAGGCGGAGCTCGTCGTCTACTGCCGCGGCGCGGGCTGCTCCGAGAGCCGGCAGGTGGCGGACCAGCTCCAGCTGCTCGGCTATGACCGCGCGCGCATCCGGATCTTCCGGGACGGATTCGCCGCCTGGCAGGCGCGCGGCTGGCCGGTGGAGTCGGGAGCCGGGAAATAGGGGGTGCCGGGAAGGTCGAGGGGCGGCCCTTGTGGCCGCCCGGACGTCGTTCAAGTCGCGTGAACTGCTCAACAACCTCCGGGCGGGGACAAGCCCCGCCCCTCGTTCCGGGATGACCGATGGCGAGTGAGCACCCACGGACCCGGGTCCTGCGCCGGGCCGGCCTCCTGGCCGTCGGGGGGGTCTACATCGTCGCGGGGGCGCTGAAGGTGCCGGACCCGAAGGCGTTCGCGGTGGCGGTGGTGGAGTACCACCTGATGCCGGAGGGGCTCGTGCCGCTGCTGGCGGTCACCCTCCCGTGGTGGGAGATCCTGGCGGGAGGGATGGCGATCGCGGGGGTGTGGCGGCGGGGGGCGCTGGCGTTGCTGGCGGGACTCTCGGCCGTCTTCCTCGCCATCGGGACGGTGACGCTCCTCCGCGGGATGGCGCCGCCCTGCGGCTGCTTCGGGATCGGCAGCAACAAGATCGGGCCGGCGTCCATCGTCCTGGAGGCGTCGCTGCTGGTCCTGACGGCATCCCTGCTGTGGCAGGAGCTCCGGTGCAGTGGAGAGCCCGCAGATCACGCAGATGACGCAGATATTGCCCGCAGATCACGCTGAGGACGCAGATTGGGCCCGCAGATCACGCAAAGGACGCAGATTGGGCCCGCAGATCACGCTGAAGACGCAGATTGGGCCCGCAGATCACGCTGAGGACGCAGATTCGGCCCGCAGATCACGCTGAGGACGCAGATTGGGCCCGCAGATCAC
>CAYUME010000823.1:0-2553 GCA_964445475.1 uncultured Planctomycetia bacterium | reverse complement strand
CCCGCCCTCGGCGGTGATCAGGTTGAAGGGGTAGAGCCCGATGATGTTGGAGAGGTGCCGGTGGCTGCCGGGCAGGGGCGTGGCGGCGTCGACCAGCAGCAGCCCGTCGCCGTTCGCGTGGTAGTCGCCCAGCGCCGCCGCGGCGTCCGCCCACCGCGTCGCCTCCCCCGGCTCGCCGCAGGCGTCGGCCATCTCCCGGAGGGAGAGGAAGAGCATCCTCAGGCACATCAGGTCGTAGTTGCTGTTGGGCGCCACCCAGGCGCGGGCGCTGTTGTCGAAGATCTCGGGCGAGGAGGAGAGGGGCAGCACGAGCACGCCGCGGGCGTCGGGCTTCAGGAGGCCGAGCATGCAGGCGCCGACGTCGCGGCACCACGGGTAGGCGCGCTCCCGCAGGAAGCGCCCGTCCATCGTGTAGCGCCAGTGCAGATAGAAGAGGTGGGCGCTCCAGGCGCTCATCGTCGGCGAAAGGCTGTACTGCCCCCAGCCGCCCAGGGGCTGGCCGGCCAGCGACATCACGCCGGGGCAGGCCAGGCCGGCCGTGCCGTAGAAGTCGCGGGCGAAGGCGCGGAAGACCGGGGCGCGATCCCACAGGTAGTCCAGGTACGACAGCCCCTCGTCGAAGTGCCCCGCGGCCTGGTAGGCGATGTAGGTCATCTGCGTGTTGAGGTCGTTGTGGTAGTCGCCCTTCCACGGCGGCAGCCCGCCGTTGTCCGCGGTCCAGACGCCCTGCAGCGGCATGGGCGGGGCCCCGCGGCGCGAGGCGGCGCCGTGGAAGTACTGCACCAGGTGGTACTGGCGGGAGATCGCGGGGTCGTAGGCCGGCAGCGTCACGGAGGAGCGGCCCCAGAACGCCTTCCACCAGGCGGCGTGCGGCGCGAACGTCGCCGCGTAGCCCCGGGCCAGGGCCGCGGCGCAGCGCCGGCGCGCCAGGGCCAGGAGGTCGGGGGTGTCGTTCGTGGACGTGACGGCGATCGCCAGCAGCGTCTCCTCGCCCGCGCGCCGCGACGCGACGCAGGCGGCGTACGTCAGGCCGTCCGCGGCCTCCTGGACGTACCAGGCCGCGGCCCCGTCGCGGCCGTGCTGCGCGGCCGGATAGCCCAGCGCGGAGACCGCGCCGCCGCTGCTGGGCCCCGCGTTGCCGCTCCCCTGCTTCTTCGCCCCGGCCGGGATCAGCTCGACAGCCGCGGGCTCCGGGCCGGGGATGCGCATCAGCGCGACCGGCTCGTCCGCGCTGAAGAAGCAGGCCAGCGCCCGGTCCCCGCCCAGCCAGGCCCGGCCCTCCGCCGTGGCCAGGTCCAGCTCGAACCGCTCCACCCGCTGGGCGGGATCGAGGGTGACTTCCAGGCGGCCGCCGGGCAGCTTGGTCGGGGTGCGCCCGTTGTACGGGCCGTCCCACCACCGGTTGAGGGTGGCGAAGTCCTTCCGGTCCGCGAGCTCCCGTCCCTTGGCGTAGGTGCGGGTCTTCCACCAGTCCTTCTCGACCGCAGGGCGCTCGTCCCACAGGTCGCCGCGGTCCAGGGAGAGGCGGACGAGGTTATTTTCGCCCCAGAGCAGGCCGCCCATCAGGCCGTTGCCGAGCGGAAGCGCCTCGTCCCAGGCGGCGATCGGAGCGGCCTGGACGAGGTTCTGGTCGGCGGGCGGGCCGGGACGGTCCTCGCCGCCGGAGCGCCCGGCCATCCCCAGGACCAGGGCCCACACGGCAAGGGGCGGCAGCAGACCGGGTCGGTTCACGAGACGGCTCCTTCCCTGCTTGCCCCTGGGCACGACCGCCCGTACGAACCCACTATACCGCATCGCCGTTTCCACGCGACAGTATAGCCCTTTTCCCGTGACGCCGCCCGGCGGGGCGGATAGATTTCCTTCAGGCGTTGTTGCCCGTTTCACAGGTCACGGCACGGTCGAACCGCAACCGGGAATAGCCGCCAGGACGCCAAGCGGGACAGAAAGAACGCCAAGAACAACATCTCGGTGTCCTCCCTGTTTCCCTGGGCGATCTTGGCGGCGACCTTCCTTTGCGCGGCAGCCTGAATCCACTGGTTTGAAGCTCAGGGGGGGCCCCCGCCATGCTGGCGTCTTCGCTCCTGGGGCGGCTGGCCGTGGACGCGCCCGTCGTGGAGCGGTCGCGGTGCGGGACGTGGTGGCGCTTCCGCGACGTCTCGAACCCCTACTCCCGGCTCTACCTCGTCACGGCGGGTGAGGCGCGGGTGCGCCACCACGGGCGGTGGTACGCGCTGCGGCGGAACGCGCTGCACCTGATCCCCGCCTTCACGCGGGCCGACCTCTACTGCCCGGAGGCCTTCGAGGTCTGCTTCCTGCACTTCACCTGCCGCCTCGCCGGGGGGCTCGACCTCTTCTCGCTGCTGGAGTGCGATTACCAGGTCCGCGCCCGCCGCGCGGACGTCCGGCGGTTCGAGCGGCTCCTGGCGCTCAACCCGGGGGCGCGGCTGAAGGACTACGACCCCTACAAGCCGCCGGACGAGGTGGAGCCGCACCCGGCGGACGCGGGCGACGCGCGGGCGCTCGCGGCGCGGGTGGAGAGCGACGCGCTCGTCC
>CAYUME010000822.1:0-2555 GCA_964445475.1 uncultured Planctomycetia bacterium | reverse complement strand
CGGGGACGCCAGGCCAATCACATCCTGATAATCAATAACAGGTTGCAACTCACCCAAGCCATATGCGAAAAGAATCGCTTGCAATCCAAACATTCAGTCCATAAGTTGTCGGGCGGCCTGAGCCGGCCCGGAGGCACAAGACGTCATGCTCACGAAAATGGTCCGGACGCTTCTCGGGCCGGCCCGGGACCCCTCCGACCCGAAGATCTTCCACCAGATCTCGCTGATCGCCTTCCTGGCGTGGGTGGGGATCGGGGCCGACGGGTTGAGCTCGTCCTGTTACGGCCCGGAAGAGGCCTTCAAGGCGCTCGGGGAGCACCGCCACCTCTCGTTCTTTCTGGCGCTGGCCACGGCCGTCACGGTCGCGGTGATCTCGGCCGGGTATGCCTTCGTGATCGAGGCGTTCCCGTCGGGGGGCGGCGGCTACGTCGTGGCCACGAAGCGGCTGGGGAACGCGCCGGGGCTCGTCGCCGGCTGCGCCCTGCTGATCGACTACGTCCTGACGATCACCATCTCGATCGCGGCCGGCTCGGACGCGATCTTCAGCTTCCTGCCCCGGGAGTGGAACGGGATCCCCGTGCACACGCTGAAGGTCCCCTTCGCGGGGGCCGCCATCCTCGGACTGATGATCCTGAACCTGCGCGGGGTCAAGGAGTCCGTGCTGGCTTTGATGCCTATCTTCCTCGTGTTCCTGGCCACCCACTTCGTGACGATCGGTCTTGCGGTTTTCGGCCACGCCGACGGCCTGCCCGGCGTGGTCCGAAACGCGTTCAACGACGCGTCCGATTCCATCTCCACGATCGGGGTCGGCGCGACCCTCGTCATCTTCCTCTCCGCCTACTCCCTCGGCGCCGGCACATACACGGGCGTCGAGGCGGTCAGCAACTCGATGCAGATTCTGCGGAAGCCGAAGGTCGAGACGGGCAAGCGGACGATGCTCTACATGGCCATCTCGCTGGCGGTCGTCTCGGCGGGGATCCTGCTTGGCTACCTCCTGCTGGACGTCCGCCCCGTCGAGGGGAAAACGCTCAACGCGGTCCTGCTGGAGCGGACCGCCGGCGGCTGGGGGGCTTTCGGTCGCGGGTTCGTGCTGGTGACGCTGATCTCCGAGGCCGCCCTCCTCTTCGTCGCCGCGCAGGCCGGATTCATCGGGGGACCGCGGATGATGGCCACGCTGGCCGTCGACCGATGGATGCCGCAACGGTTTTCCCGGCTCAGCGACCGCCTCGTGGTCCAGGACGGCGTGCTCCTGATGTGTGCGGGAGCCATGTTGTTCCTGGGCATCACGATGGGCCGCGTGGGACAGCTGGTGATCCTCTACAGCATCAACGTCTTCATCACCTTCGTCCTGTCGCAGCTGGGCATGATCCGGCACTGGTGGGTCATGCGTCGGCGCAACCCCGGGTGGAAGATACGCCTTTCCGTGAACGCGACCGCGTTCCTCCTCTGCCTGTTTATCCTCGGCATCATGGTCTACATCAAGCTGTTTGAAGGGGCCTGGATCACGCTGTTCATCACCACGTCAGTCTGCATCATCGCCCTGATGATACGGAGGCACTACCGGGGGGTGCGCCGGACCCTGCAGGAGCTGGACCGGCTCGTCGACCTGGACCCGCTCGGCGGCGGCCCCGACCGCGAGGTCCCCGCCCCCGACCCGCGCGCCCCCACGGCCGTCCTCCTGGTCTCCGGATACAACGGGATCGGGATGCACTCGCTGCTGGCCATCCTCCGCCTCTTCCCCGGCCACTTCAAGAACTGGGCTTTCGTCATGGTCGGCATCATCGACTACGACCGCTTCAAGGGGAAGGACGAGTTGGACAACCTGAAGCGCTCGGTCCAGGACCAGCTCTCGAAGTACGCCGCCTACATGCACCGGCTGGGCTACCCGGCGGAGACCTACGGCACGGCCGGGCTCGACCCGGTGCACGAGATCGAGCGGCTCTGCCCGGAGATCGCGCAGCAGCACCCGCGGGCGGTCTTCTTCGGCGGCCAGCTCATCTTCCCGGAAGAGACCGTCTTCACGCCGATCCTCCACAGCGGGGCGGTCTACGAGATCCAGCGCCGCCTGCAGTTCGCCGGGCTGCCCATGATGGTTCTGCCCATCCGCGTCCGCAAACAGACGGAGCCGCTCTCCTCGGATAGCCTGCCCGCGATCCCCGCGGACGCCCCGCCTCCGGACGCGAAGCGGGACTGATCCGACCCGCAAAGCACGCCGATCCGCAGCCCGCAGAAAACGCAGTCTCCTGGCCCGCAGAACACGCTTACCAAACAGTCTCCTATCACTCATCACAATCAGACCAGTCCCCCATCTCTACCCGCATCGCTTTCTGGCTTACGCCGGATCCGCGTTTTCCGCGTGATCCAGGGGCGCTCTCCGCTTGTCCCGTGTGATCTGCGTTTTCTTCTGACCCTTCCGCGTAATCGGCGTGATCTGCGGGCCCCTCCCTGCGTGATCCGCGCGATCCGCGTGATCTGCGGGCCCTTCCGCGTGATCCGCGTGATCTGCGGGCCCTTCCCTGCGTGATCCGCGTGATCTGCGTGAGCTGCGGGCCCTT
>CAYUME010000821.1:0-2558 GCA_964445475.1 uncultured Planctomycetia bacterium | reverse complement strand
GACGGAGATATCGTCGGGGCGGACGCGGAAATCCGGCGTGAAGACGTCCGCCGCCTGCGCGGAGGGGAAGAGGACGAGCGCAAGGAAGGCGGCCCGGCGCGCAGGCATGCGGTTCCTGCTCCCGGGGCTCCGCGCCGGGCGCTCCGCGTCCCGTACCGGGTGCCCTGGAACGCTCATTTCCTGCTCTCCTCGACCGTCCACGCCGCGAAGTCGTACGTGCGGGCGACGCCGCCGGCGGTGACGGTGAGCGGGCCGCCGCGCGCCTGCTTCGTCCAGGGGCTTTCCAGCACGGGCCAGGCGGCGTAGTCGACCGGCGCCCCGTTGACCGTGTCCGGCCCGTCGAAGACGCACTCCAGCGTGTTGCCGAGGCGGTCGGTGTAGCGGCCCGTCGGCTTGCCGTCCGTCGCGCACGCGATCGTCGACCGTCCCAGCACTGCCTGGCGGAACTTTTCCAGTTGCTCCTGCGGCGCGGCGCCGGGGAACTCCGCGGGGTGCGCCGTCTCCAGCGCCACGGCGGTCTTCATCGCCCGGACGCGGAACTCGGAGTCGCCCGCGCGCGGCGTCGAGGCCGGCGCGCGGATGCCGGCGGCCGGGTCCCACTCGAACGGGTGCGCCGCGCTCACGGCCACCAGCACCGTGCCGTAGTGCAGGAAGATCCGCCGCGAGGCCCGGCTGTCGTTGACGACGGCCCGGCACCCGCCGGGGACGTAGCCGAGCACGTAGGGATTCCGGAAGTCGGCCGGGATGTCGAAGACGGAAAGCGACGCGTCCCGGTGCTGCAGCTGCTGCTCGTATTTCGTGACGCCGTGCGTATGGATCCCGGTGGGCCGGTTGCCCGCGTCGCCGTCGTTGTCGTCCGCGGCGGGGTTCGTGATCCAGAGATGGCTGCCGCGGGCCGGGTCGGGCTCCTCCCACATCACGCCGCAGGGGTAGCTCTGGCCCATGAACTGCCGCGTGTCGGCCTTGGGGGAGCGGCTGAAGAGGACGTGGGTCCGGTTGACGTAGTGGGTGAGCGCCCAGCGGTTGATGAGCGCGCGGTAGACGTACGGCTCGGAGCGGGCCGTGCCGGCCGCCACGAGGGCGTCGGGCAGCCGGAGCTGCGCCGTCGCGGCGCGGAGCGCCCACTGGTCGTGGAGCGTCGCGGGCGGGACGCCGCCGAAGTGCGCCCACGCCAGCGCGGCGATGCCCCACGGCTGCTGCGTCTCGACGTCGGGATAGGAGCGCGGCGAGAAGGTCGCCAGGTGGCCGCGGAGGTAGGCGGGGGCGAGCTGGGCCAGCGCGACCTCGTAGGCGATCCGCGCGCGCTGCCGGACCTGCGGGTCGCGCGCGCACTCGGCGAGCGTCAGGAGCGGCAGGACGTTCTCCGCGCCGTACGGGCGCGAGGCGTACTCGCCGGGGCCCGACCGGACCGCCTCCTCGATCATGGCGCGGCAGTACGTCTCGCCAGTGGGGTCCGACTTCTCGAACCGGCTGCCGTCGTCCTCCTTGCCCTCGAAGAACGGGTCGGGCGTGAAGGCGTCGGGGCCCCAGGCCTGCGTGGCGAGGTAGCGCGTGACCGCCGCCATGATCTTGTGGTTGCTGGTGCTGAGCCGCTTGTAGAAGACGGCGCCCGTGTAGATCGTCCGGTAGCGCGTCTTCAGGGCGTCGTCGAGGGAGGCCTCGTAGCGGACGTAGCAATCCATGCCCGGCCAGGCGACAAAGCCGCTGTTGCCGCCGTGGATCCAGCGGTTCTCCCGGTTGCCGGGCACGAGCTGGTCGAGGCCGCGGTGGACGAGACGGCGGCCCTCCTCGACCTTGCCGAGCTCGAAGAGCGCCTCGGCGCGGAAGAAGGACTGCTTCGCCGAGGGCTTGCCGGCGTTCGCCCGGTAATCCGCCCAGACCGCGTCGAGGAAGCGCTGCCGGCGCTGCTCGAAGGATCCGCCTTCGGCGGCGAGGACGCGATCCGGAATCGGGGCCGCCTCTTGCGCGCGGAGCGGCGCGGGGGCGAGGAGGAGAATCGCACTCCCGAGAGCGGTCCGGCGGCGGGCGGGCGGGTCAAGTCGATGTGGCATGGCGGGGCATCCCGGGCCGAAGCGGTCACCCTGTATATAGCGGAATCCGGCGCGGCTGCCGTCCGCCGCGCCGGATTCCGCACGGCGAGCCCGTCCCGCCGATCAGATCAACCAGGTCTTCCGCCACTCGGATTTGACGAACGGCGCGGACTCGGGGACGCCGGGGGACTTCATCGCCTCGCCGTCCCAGTCGAGCCTCTTCCCGGCACGGATGGCGACGACGCCGGTGAGGGTGATCTCCGCGAGGTGGCCGCCGGTGTCGAAGTCGGAGAACGGCTTCGGCCCGCCCTTGCACGCCTGGACCCACTCCTGCATGTGGTTCCGGCCGCGCGGGAGGGACTCGGGGACGGACTTCGTGGCCTCGTGGCCCTGGACCTTGACCAGCTTCTCCTCGCCCTTGAGCTTGATGTGGCAGTCGTCGTTCCAGGGGTTGGTCCAGACGATCCCCTTCTCCCCCGCGATGATGCAGCCATGCGCGGGAATCTTCTTCTGGAGGGCGACGACGTC
>CAYUME010000820.1:0-2559 GCA_964445475.1 uncultured Planctomycetia bacterium | reverse complement strand
TGGAGGGGGAGGGCGTGGCTGACGGCGCTCCGCTCGCGGGTGGGGGCGGCGCCGACCACCTCGCCGAGCGGAGCGAGGGCCGCGCGGAGCGCAAGGAGCCCCTCCGCGTGCACGCCGTCGTCGTTGGTCAGCAGGATGTCCATGCCGTCTCGCGGGAAGGCCCCCGGCCTTTCCGCGCAACGGACGCGGGCGGGTGCGGGGGGCTCGGGGAACGGGAGGAGAACGCGAGCGCACCCATTATAGAGGGGGGCGGGCGTGACGCAAGGGCGACGCGACGGGGCGGGGGCCGGCGGGGCGCGCCCGCCGACCCCCGTGCCCGCCCGCGAACGGTCGCCAGCCACTAGACGAGCACGGTCGACTTCTTCCGGAGCTGGAAGCGGAGGCGGAAGATAAGCTTCGAGTGGAGCTGGGAGACGCGGGACTCGGAAAGGCCGAGGGAGGCGCCGATCTCCTTGAACGTGAGCTCCTCGTAGTAGTAGAGCAGCAGGATGAGGCGCTCCTTGCGGGAGAGGCCCTTGGTGAGGTACTCGACAAGCTCGTGCTTCTGGGCGGTGAAGAGGGGGTCCCGGGCCCGCTTGTCCTCGACCGTTTCCATGGCCGGCTGGATGGAGGCGACGTCCTTCTCGAGGGCGCGGCGGTTGACCCGGTCCGTCCCGGCGGCGTTGATCTCCTTGTAGAGGCGGTCGAGCTGCTGCAGGGAGACGCCGAGCTCGCGCGCGATCTCGTTGTCGGAGGGCAGGCGGCCGTGCCGGCGCTCGAGCTTCTGGTAGGCCCGCTCAAGCTGGTGGATGCGGGCGCGGACGAGGCGGGGGACCCAGTCCATCTTGCGGAGCTCGTCGAGGATCGCCCCGCGGATCCGGCTGGTGCAGTAGGTCTCGAACTTGACGCCGCGGCCGAGGTCGAAGCGCTCGATGGCGTCGGCCAGGCCGAAGATGCCGGCGCTCATGAGGTCCTGGACGTCGACGCTGTGGGGGAGCTTCTCCCCGATCCGGTCGGCGGAGTACCGGACGATGGGGAGATACTGCTCCATCAGGATGTTGCGGATCCGCTGCTCGCCGGTGGCTTTGTACTGCCGCCAGAGCGCCTCGAGATCCTCGCGGGTGCGTGCCATGGCGCCCTCCCCCTTCAAAGCCCACGTTGCCGAAAAGACCCCGGCGCGACGGCCGGGATCAGCCCTGGTCCGATGCCGCGTCCTTCTTCGAACCCGCCTCGAGGTCCTGTTTGTCGAGGAGCTCGCGGACCTCCTGGAGCGAGTGGTGCAACTTGTAGAGGTCGATGCGGCGGAGGCGGTCGAAGACGGACTCGTCGTAGAGGCGGTGGCCGGACTCGGTCCGTTCCGCCTCGGCGATGAGGCCGAGCTGGGTGTAGTTGTGGAGCGTCTGGCGGGAGATCTTGGCTCCCTGGGGGGAGGCGTAGTAGCGGATGATTTCTCCGATCTTGTACAGTTTCTTGGGAGGTTTCATGGGCGTTCCGACCGCCATGGCCGCCTCATTTTTCATGCATCCCTTGTCGTTTTCCGCGACCCCATTCCCGGGGGGTGGCGGAAGTCTCAGGCTGTCAAGCGATTATCATCTTTACACTTCGTAATTTATAATTCGTAAATTACGAATGTCAAGGTGCTTCCCGCGATTTTTTTGTAATTTTTTATGTATAGCGCAGCCTAAGTCTTGATGACCCCATCAGTAGTGTTCGACGCTCGATATTTTTTGCGCCCTGTGACCCCGCCTGACTCTCTTTTCTTGACGAGTCCTTTTGCCGACTTGCGCCTCCGGTGGTAAGATCGGGCCATGCGGATCGCCCTTTTCGGTGGCTCGTTCAACCCCGTTCACAACGGCCACCTCGCCCTCGTCGAGGCCGCCCGCGACGGGCTGCGCCTCGACGGCGTCCTTCTCGTCCCCTGCGCGGTCCCCCCTCACAAGGACGCCTCCGCCCTTGCCCCGGCGCGCGACCGCCTCGCCCTGCTCCGGCTGGCGATCCGGGGGCGGCCCGGCCTGGGCCTCTCCGACCTCGAGCTGCGGCGCGCGGGGCCTTCGTACACGCTTCATACCGTGGAAGCCGTGCGCGCGGCGATGCGGCGGGTTCGCGGACGGGGGGCACGACGGGGGCGTGACGCGCTCTACCTGCTCGTCGGTGCGGACATGCTCAAGGACCTGCCGACCTGGTTCCGGGCGAAGCGGCTGGTCCGGCTCGTGAATGTGGCCGCGGCGGGGCGGCCGGGGTGGTCGCTGGCGGCGATCCGGCGGGACCTGGCCCGAGCCTTCGGCCCGGCCTTCGTGCGCCGTCTCGACCGGAACCGCTTCGACGCCCCGCGCCTCGCCCTTTCATCGACCGCGATCCGGCGCCGCGTCCGCGCGGGCCGCTCGATCCGCGGCCTCGTCCCGGACGCCGTGGCGGCCAGCATCCGGCGCCGGGGCCTCTACCGTCCGAGAGGACCGACCCCGTCGCCAGCGCGTTCGAGGCGCACGCCTGCCGTGCCCAGCAGCCCGACCTCGGCCCCGTTGAGCCGGTCGAGCGTCGTGCGGCGCAGGTAATGGGAATGCGGATCGAGCGCATCCAGGG
>CAYUME010000819.1:0-2561 GCA_964445475.1 uncultured Planctomycetia bacterium | reverse complement strand
CCGCCTTCACGACCGCCGGCACGGGCTCGGCAACGGGAAGCGCCCCCGACGCCGGAGGCGCCGCCCCCGTCCCCGCCGGCGCGGAGGCCTCTCCCGACGGCGGGGTCGGAGCGGAGAACGGGGACGCCGGGGAGACCGGCGCGGGTGCCGCCGGCGCCGCCGCGGCGCCCAGCGATACCACGGTGAGCGTCGTCATCCCGATCCGGATCTCGTCCCCGGCGCGGAGCACGTGCCGGGAGACCTTCCGCCCCCCGACCAGCGTCCTGTTGTGCGAGCCCAGATCGACGAGGACGCGCTCCCCGGCGGCCGTCTCGATCCGGGCGTGGCAGCGCGACGACTTCGCATCCGCAAGGACGATGTCGTTTTCCGCGCTCCGGCCGATGCGGATCGCATCCTGCTCGAAGGCCGCCTCTCGCGCCTCCCCCTCCCCGCGCAACGCGAGGACGATGCGGGGGGCGGCCGGCGTCGCGGCGGGGGGCGCGGGGGCGTCCGCCACGGCGACGGGGCCGGCTTCCGCGGCCGCAGGCGGGGGGGCCGGTGCAGGGTCCGGCGGCACGGCCGCCCCGCCCAGCGACACCACGGCGAGCGTCGTCGCCCCGATCCGGATCTCGTCCCCGACGCGGAGGGCGTGGCGGTCGATTCTCCGCCCGCCGACCAGCGTCCCGTTCTGGGAGCCGAGGTCGACGAGGACGTAGCCTTCCCCGGCCTTCTCGATGCGGGCGTGGTGGCGGGAGGACCGGTCGTCGGCGAGGACGACCTCGTTGTCCGCCTTCCGCCCGATGCGGACCGCGTCCCCCGCGAAGGAGAGGTCGCGCTCGCCGGCGTCCGACCGGAGCCTGAGGACGATCATGCGGGATCCGCCGAATCGGTCCGCCGCCTAGCCGCCGACCTTGACGAGGGAGACGGCGTCGAACCAGACGCGGCCGCCGCGGCCGGCCTTGAAGAGGCAGCCGATGTAGACCTGGCGGCGGTCGGCCTTCCAGGGGACGCGGAACCGGGCCCACCCCTTGACGGTGGTCTCCACGGTCTCGGTCCGGACGAAGCCGCCGGAAGTGATGGGGCTGCCGGCGAAGAGCATCACCCAGGCGCGGTCCTGCTTCTCGGTGAAGCCCTCGGTCCGGATCGCGGCCTGCAGCTCATACTGGGCCCCCTCCTCGACCACCAGGCGCTGGATGGCGGAGGCGCTGATCTCCCCGTCGGACTCCATCCGCAGGCTCTTCGTGCCGTGCGCGGCGACGGCGGGGTCGAGCGCGGCCTGGAAGCGGCCGGCGCCCTCCCGGAGCCCGAGGATCCAGTCGGCGGGGAAGTCGCCGCCCGCCTCGAAGGACGGGTTGTAGACCGGCGGGAGGTCGGGGTGCCGGACGGGCGCGTCGCGCCGCGTGAGACCGTCCGGCCCGACGAAGGGGATCGCCCCGACGGTCGCGACCGGCCGGCCGTCCATGCCGGCGATCATGACGTACATCCCCTGGCTGCCGGCCGGCCGGATCACGGTCAGCTCGAGGGCGTTCACGCCGTCGCAGAGGAGGACGGGAACGACCGTCGCGTTCCCGCGCTCCATCGTGTAGGCCTCGTGCTGGGGGTCGGCCATCTGGGGGGAGGCGGCGACGTGGTTGAGGCGGTTGCCGTTGAGGTAGGCGTTGACCTGGCAGTCGGAGGCGACGGAGAGGAGGACGAGGCCCGCGCCGTTGCTCTGCAGCGTCGTGAAGAAGTGGTAGGCGCGCTCCGCGAGGAAGTCGTCCGGCTCGGCGAGGCGGAGGAAGCGCCCCGCCCACGTGTGCAGGGCCCACGGGGGGGACTCGGCGGGCCGGCCGTCCTTCAGCGCGAGCGGCCCGCGCACCCACCAGGTGTTCAGGTAGTTCCCGTCCACCCGGGCGGGCAGCTTGATGCTGCCGGCGAGGCGCTTGTCGCGGAGGAGCGCCCCGCCGGTCGTGACGCGGTAGTCGAAGACCGGCCACCCGAAGGCGCGAAACATCCAGGCCGTGTTCTCCCCGGCGATGTCGGAATAGAAGGCGGCCATGCACTCCGGGATGGAGAGGCCCGCGCCCGCGGCCTGGGCCCCGGCCGACGCCCGTCGGGCGAACAGGAGCTTGTGGACGGACGGGCCGAAGACGAGCCGGAACGCCGGGAAGACCTCCGCCGAGGGCTCCCACTCCCCGGCGTCGTCCGCCCGGTCCAGCCAGTCCAGCAGCCGCTGCACCGTCCGGCCGTACCGCAGGGCGTACGCGGCCTCCCCCCAGACGCCCTGCTCCACCGCCACCGCCGCCAGGCACATGTACGGGTCGTGCCCGAAGCCGAGGCAGTGCCCGAACTCGTGCGTGAAGATGCCGTCCACGCGGTCCGTCAGGTGCCCGAAGCCCAGGGTCAGGCCCATCGACATGAGGACCATGCCGCCGCCGCCGAGCCCGCCGAGGCCGGGCGGCATGACGATCTCCTGGAAGAGCGTCAGGTCGAAGGAGGCGAAGTCGAAGACGGCGTGGGCGCCGGAGACGGCGCCGCGGAGCAGCGCCATGATGGCCCGGGCGCGCGGCTCGAGGCGCTCCGGGGCGACGACGCGCGCCCCC
>CAYUME010000818.1:0-2564 GCA_964445475.1 uncultured Planctomycetia bacterium | reverse complement strand
CGCCATGGCGCTCCGCTCGGTCTCGGTGGTGGCCAACTCGCTGCGGATCCGACCGCCGGGGCGGGTGCAGGTCCGCGTCGCGACGCCCGCCTGATTCGGTTCCGTCCTGTGGTCACGCCCGTGCAAATCGAGTATAACAGCCCGCATGAGCTGGCTGAGCAGCCTGCTGCGCGGCGGCCCGGCGCCCGCTCCCAAGCGATGGCGGGAGGTTCCCTGCATGCCCGACCGGCGACTCCCGTGGGATCGCTCGGTCGAGCCCGTCGAGCCACCCCCGGGCCTCTACGGCTGTCCATGGGAGGCACGTTACCAAGCTCGGCTGTGTCCGACTGTCGAGATCGCCGAGGGATTCCGGGACTACGATCGCGTCTGGGGTCGCCTTCTCGAGTATGCTTGGGTTGCCCGCCGCACGCTTGCAACGGACTCCCTGCTCGACGTCGGCAGCGGGGAATCCCCATTCCCGGCCCGGCTCGCACGGATCGTGAAGGAGGTGGCCGCCCTCGATGCCGTCGATCGGCAGCAGGCTCACAGGACGCACATGTCGCGACTCGGCGTCCGTTATGCCTGGCACCAGGCCGACGCCCGCCGGTTGCCCTTCTCCGACAGTGGATTTGACTGCGTGACGTGTGTGTCCGTCCTCGAGCACATCCGGTCTCCGGGCGACGCGGAGGCATTCCGGGAATTGGCGCGCGTCTGCCGTCCCGGCGGACGTATCCTCCTGACCGTGCCATACAGTCATGCCCGGACGATCGAGGACAAGGCCCATCCGGAGGGTCTGCAGCGGTACTATGCGCCGGGGGATCTGGTGGAGCGATGCTCGGCACCCGGTCTCCGCCTGCGCGATGTGAATTACGCCGTCTTTGGAATGCCGGAGGACGGCGTGCCGCCGCGTTTTGGCCATCCGGAAGAAGCCGGGATCGTCCTGCTCGCCCTCGAAAAGCGTGCCGGGTGAAGCCTCCAGCCCTGTCTTGTCCGGGAGACCTGGCGATGGACGGCCTGCGCATCGTGGTCTGGTGTCCGGAGTACAACGCCGGTGGGGGAGCCCGCCTGATCGGGAGCTTGGTGCCCGCGTTGGCCCGGCAGGCTGGGGTAGCGCGCGTCCAGTTTGCGCTCCCCGACTCCGCGCCTTTCGAGCCGCCTCCGGGCGCGTCTCCGGGTCGTCTCGAGATCACAAGGGTCGCCGTGCCGTCCTGGGGGAGTCCGGACCGTCGCGTTCTCGGCATCCCGGGGACAGGCCGGATTCGGCGCGAGGCGCTTCGTGGTCGGCTCCAGGACGCGCTGCACCGGCTGGCCGGGGAGGCTGATCTTGTTTACGTGCCCTGGCCCCACCGGATTCCCTTCCTCCCCGCCGGGCGGCCGGTTGTCTGCACGTTCCAGGATGCGACGCTGCTCGAGTTTCCGGAGATTCTCGGCGGCGCGGCCACGGAGGCGGAACGGGCCTCGGCCTCCGCCTGGCTGAGGGGGGCGGCACGCGTGGTGGTCTCCTCCCGGGTGATGAAGGCGACCGTCGCGCGACTCTTCCCTGGCATGTCCCGGACGCCCGTCGTGATCCCGCACCGGGCGTTGCCCCTCCCCGGCCGTGCCAGCGCGGAGACGCCGCCGCCGGTCGGCCCCGCTGCCGCGCTCGGCTACGTCATCTGCCCTGCGGCGCTCGTCCCGCACAAGAACCAGGAGGCGCTCTTCGTCGCCTGGTCCCGGTTCGGGCGGCGAGGCGAGATGGGACTCGTCCTCTGTGGCGCGGGGACGGAGCAGATTCGAGGGGACACCGGCTGGCCGGTCTCCGTTCACGCCTGCCGTTTGGCGGGTCTCCTGGCCCGGCTTGACCTCCGTCCCGGCGAGGCGGTGCACCCGCTCGGGTACGTGAGCGATGCGGCGGTGAGCGGCTGGATCGCCGGGGCCCGGGCGGTCGTCATGCCGACGCTGGCGGAGGGCGGGGGGAGTTACCCCATCGAGGAGGCCCTGGCGGCCGGCGTGCCCGTCGCCTGTTCCGATATCCCCGTCCTGCGCGAGCAGTTCGAGGGCCGCTCCGCCCGCGTCGCGTGGTTTGATCCCCTCTCGCCCGACTCCATCCTGCGGGCGCTTGAGAATCTATTCGACGACTACGAAACCTTCCGGGCCGCGGCGCGCCAGGCTGCCGCGGACCCCCGCCCGACCTGGGACGGGATCGCCGCGCGATACGCAGAACTCTTCCGGGAGACGCTGCGCTCTGGAATGCCGCCCGGTTTCGGCCCGGTGGTCCCGGCTCCCGACGATCTCCTCGTGGTCCCGCTCGGCCCGGAGGATGAGACCGACCTCGCCCGGTTCCTGACCGAGAACGACCGGCCAGCCATCACGCGTCAGTATCATCCTTTCCCCTTGTCGGCTGAGACGGCCCGGCGGATTGCTCGGGAGCCGCGGCGTGACCGCTATTTCGGGGCGATCCGGGACGGCCGGCTCGTCGCCTTCTCCATGCTGCGCGGATGGGACGAGGGGTTTGACATTCCCAGCCTGGGTCTCCTGGTCGATCACCGCGTGATGCGGCGGGGGATCGGACGGTGGCTCGCGGTGCGAACCCTCATGGAAGCGCG
>CAYUME010000817.1:0-2574 GCA_964445475.1 uncultured Planctomycetia bacterium | reverse complement strand
GCCAGCCCGTATTGGGCCGCCAGGGCGCAGAGCATCGGCCCGTTCGAGTCCAGGATCCGGCCGGGCGCGAGCGCGTCGAACGACGCGACGAGCTCGTCGCCGGTGACGAGGACGGCCAGCCGGACGCGCCGGCTCACGCGCACCGTCTCGACGCCGCAGGAGAGGAGGGTGGCGACGGACGCCGCGTCGAGGCGGGCGCCGGGACGGAGGACGACCTGGCCCGTCCGGAGGTCCTCGCCCCGCCGGCAGATGTGCGATTTGCCCGGGGGCCCGAGGGGGCGGACCGTTTGCCGGCCCCCGTCCGTCTCCTCGATCGGGATCACCCGTCCCGTGCCGTCGGGGACGGGGGCGCCCGTCATCACGCGGGTCGCCGTGCCGGGCTCCAGCGGGCGCGTGGGCGTCCGGCCGGCGGGCACCTCCTCGATCACACGGAAGGCGTCGCCGGTATCGCCCTCCCGCACCGCGTACCCGTCCATCGCGGACTTGTCGAAGGGGGGGAGGTCCAGGCGCGAGACGGCCTCCTCCGCGAGGATGCGGCCGTGGGCGTCCCGTACCGGGACGGTTTCCGTGGCGACAGGGCGACCTGCCAGCAGGCGGTCGACCGTCGCGAGGGCCTCTTCGAAGGGGATCATGGCGCGGCGTTCTCCTGCGACCGCGGCGGCCGTGCCGCGGGGGGGCGTCTTCCGGCCCCGCGTCCGGCCGTCGACCGTCGATCCAGAAATCGCTTCTGTTCCAGCAGGACCCGGAAGGCCGCTTTCGCGGCCGCCGGGTCGACGGATCGGGCCGCGAGGCGGGCGCGCCACGGCGCGGTGCGGGCCCGCGGTGTGATGGCGATGTCCGCGCCCGCCTGCAGAGCGGCGGCATCGGAGCGGATGTCCGGTGTCCCCGGCGGGGCGCCGAGGTAGATGCGGATATCGCCCCGCCCGAGGAGGGCGGGGTCGTTCGATTCCACGATGACGTGGTGCCCGGCGTCGAGGCGGTCGATGAACGCCGCGCAGTCCGACGGCCGCGTGAAGTAGTGCCGGGCCCCGTGCGGGCGCCGGGGGTGCACGCCCGTCTTGGCGTAGAGGGAGGGGCGCAGGACGGAGGCGAGACGGCGGCAGAGCCGCGTCTTGCCGACTCCCCGGCAGGCCCCCGAGACGATCCAGATCATCCCCCGCCTCCGTCTGGAAGCACCGCTCGCGTTACTCGAAGCATCCCAGGCAGCACGCGCGGATCCGGACATCCAGGAGATCGCAGAGGGCGCCGAGCCGGCGGAGGGGGATGCCGTGCTTTCGGGCCATCGTCCAGGCCGTGGCGCAGGCGATCCAGCCGCCGGACTCGATCGTGTCGATGCGGCTCGGCCGGCGCCCGCGGGAGACCGCAATGCGGAGGTCCCAGGGCTTCCCGTCCACCGGGCGGAGGTTGCTGGGGTGGGCCTTCAGGAAGGCCGCAACGCGGGCGCGCAGCGGGGGCGGCACGAACAGGCGTCTTGCGCTCATGAGGTCCGCTCCTGATTCCAGGCCTGCAGGTCGACGGGGGAGTTGAGGTTGCGGAAGGGGCGCGGGTCGTCGAACGGGACCGGGGTCGCCCCCAGATCCCGCCAGAGCCGTCCTACGCCGAGGTGCCCGCGGTCGAGGGCCGCGCGGATCTCGGGAAGCACGTCCCGGTGTACGACGCAGCAGAGCGGGTGCGTCTCCGCCCGACCGCCTGACACGACCGCCACGCTCACGCCGCGGGGGTCGTGCCGGAACGCGTCCGCCAGTCGCGCGATCTCCGCGGCGGTCAGGGCCGGGAGATCGCAGGGGAGGAAAAGGGCGCCGTCGGCTCCCGCGACGGTGGCGCGCTCCAGCCCCGCCTCGATGCCGGCGAGCGGTCCCCGGTCCGGGCGCCGGTCGGGCACGACGGGACGGCCGAAGCGGAGCAGGGGCCCGGCCTCGGGGGCGAGCAGGATGACCTCCGCAAACGGGATCCGGGCCATTTCGTCCAGGAGGTAGCCCACGAGGGGGACGCCCGGCGTCCGTTCCAGCAGGGCCTTGGGGGCAACGCCCATCCGCGTCCCACGGCCGCCCGCGAGGACGGCGCCCAGGAGGCGTGGTCGGTCGCCGGGAGGCGCCTCGGCCGGGCTCATCGGCGGGACCTCCGCAGCGGTCGGGAGGCGGCCAGGCAGCGGCGGAAGCGCCGGTCCCGGAGGGCGTCCAGCCCGGCGCGGAAACGCCGGTAGGCGGCCAGGAGCCGCAGGCCGTCCGCGGTCAGCCGGCAGCCGCCGCCCGTCGAGCCGCCGACGCGGCGATCCATGAGCTTCCGACCGAAGGCCCTCTCCATCGTGTTCACGTGCTGCCAGGCGGTGCGGTAGGACATGCCCAGGCGGCGGGCGGCCTCGCTGAGCGAACCGGTCTGCGCCACGGCCCGGAGGAGGCGCGCGCGGCCGTCGCCGAAGCAGGGGCGCCCGTCTTGTTCCAGCCAGATCCGCCACCGGGCCTGGATCATGCGGGCGTGCTCCTGGACATGCCGGCCGGGGCGCCGTGGTCGGGCGCCGAGGGCCCGCCGTGTCCCCGGGGGTCGGGCGGGCCCGCGCGATTATTCTCGTGGAGT